>CAJBZC010000050.1 GCA_903959965.1 uncultured bacterium | reverse complement strand
GATGATAATGCCCCTCATTGGATTCAATGATGGACTGAACATCTTCATAGGTGAACCGATGATTGGAATGCGTGACAGTTCGACCTATCCAGGTGCTGGTCACCGCACCCTTGGCATTCATTTCGAAAACACAGGAAAAAGTGAGTTTATCTTCATGCGGACGAAGGGAGCACAGTTCATTGCTGATCTTTTCCGGAAGCATCGGTAACACCCGGTCTGGCAGATAAACAGAGGTCGCCCGAGCGTAGGCAGCCTCGTCTAACGCCGTTTCCGGCGTCACGAAGTGACTGACATCTGCGATATGCACGCCAATCTCCCAGACACCCTTTCGGATTTCGCGGATGCTAATGGCATCATCGAAATCACGGGCGTCAACAGGATCAATGGTGAAGGTCAATACATCTCGCATATCCCTTCTTCTAGAAATCTCTTCCTCGGGTATCAGGTCAGACATTCGCAATGCCTCCTCCAGGGCATCCTCATCAAATTGTAATGGGAACCCCCGCTGCATCAGGATATCCTTCATGGCCAGGTCGTTCTGGTCGGTTATATCTAATACCGATACAACCACGCCCTTGGGATTCTTATCCCCCTCATTCCAGCTCACGATCCTCGCGACCACCCTATCTCCATCCCTGGCACCATTCAGGGCGTTCACGGGGATGAAGAAATCCGGCATTGGTTTATCGGAGTCGGCTATGAAAAAGGCGAAGTCACTCGTAACTTCCAGGGTACCCATATATTCCGCCTGCCTACGCTCCACCACCTTGGTCACCACGCCGTTGAATCGACCGCTTCGCTTGTTGGTACTGGTGATCTCCACCTCCACCGTATCCCCGTGAAATGCTTTCCTGAAGTCTGATGGACGCACCAGGATGTCTTCCTGCAGCCCTTCCACCACAACATACCCCATACCCGAGCGGGTGACATCCAATATGCCCCGATGGGTACCTCCACCGGTGGAATGCTTCTTTTGCTTCTTATCCTTTCCTCTCTTTTTTGCCATGACATGCGGGTTTTCTTTGGTCAGCAATCAATCCCCCGCAGCTTTGGCCGTAAAGGAATCAATGAAGTTATCGATAATGTCTCTGAATTTTCCGGATCCATCAAAAAGGAAATCCATCCTGATCGGAATGACGTATATCGGCAGGTCATCGAGCGACTGACCGAATTTCTGAAGCCTGACGGCGTCCTTCTCTGTGGTCAAGATGATCTTTCGCTGATGATGCAGAGACTGAAACCTGTGGCGAATCTCTTTCAAGTCGTCTATGTTGAAAATGTGATGATCCCTGTATCTCATCATATCGAACCCTGCCACCTTAATCTCCAGCCATTTTTTCAAGGGTTCGGGGTTGGCGATACCACAAATGAGCAATATCTCGATATCAGCCGCCAGGTCAATCCGCTCCCGGGTTCTCAAAGCATAGGGCGTCCCATAGGCAATGGACGAGAAGAACAGATGCTGACCCGGTCTGGGTGCAAGTTCACGGCTTAGCTGCCCTGCCTGATAACTTGTCAGTTCAGCCGGGCACTTGGTTACAATGATCACCTCTGCCTGATTCGCACGACTCCGGGCATCTCTCAGATCACCGGCAGGCAGAAAGAAATCCCTGGAGTAAGGATTGGAAAAATCAGTCAGCAGGATATTGAATCCTGCACGGATGGCCCGGTGCTGAAATGCGTCATCAAGGATGATGATTCCGGTATCAGGTCGGTCGAAAAGCAGTTGTGGAACAGCCTCTACCCT
>CAJBZC010000049.1 GCA_903959965.1 uncultured bacterium | reverse complement strand
CTGGACATCCCCATCACGCCTTACAAGATCTTCAAGGCGCTGAAGGAAAAGCAGGTGTTCTGATGAACTGACAATCATCATCCACAGGGCGGCAGACATCGTTAGTGATTACACGAGCATGATGCGCTGCCGCCCTTTCATTTTTTAAAAAAACTAATATGAACGCGAATATTTCAAAGACTTTTCAGGTGGCTCATCCAATCGACATTGTTTGGGCGAATATCACCAATCCTGAAAAGATCGTAGTATGCGTGCCTGGCGCTTCACTGACGGAGATGATCGATGAAAATAACTTCAAGGGAGAAGTGGAACTGAAATTCGGTCCCGTGAAAGCGAAATATGGCGGCAGCATCAGTTTCCTGGAAAGGGACGTACAGCAGCACAGCATGAAAATGAAAGGCGCAGGTACCGACGTAAAAGGCAAGGGTGGTGCTGACATGCTGCTGGATGCGGTGCTGAAAGAAATTGAAGGTGCCACGGAAGTCAGTGTTACCATGGATGTCACCGTTCAAGGTATGCTCGCCCAGTTCGGTAGCCGGCTTGTGACAGACGCGACCTCCCATGTATTCGATCAGTTCGTGAGCAATTTCAAGAATCAGCTCGACGGCAAGGAAGTCAAGGGCGCACTCAGCGCGGGTGCCATGATGGGCAGCATGATCAAGGGAATGTTTGGCGGGAAATGACGACCAACCATGGATGAACTCAACAAACCGGAACAACTGGCAGCCCTGCTGGAGGACGCACGTTATGTTGCCGATCCGGAGATGCTGACTTCTCTATTCCTGCTGCTGAAACTAAGGAAACCCCTACTGTTGGAAGGGCCTCCAGGTGTAGGAAAGACGGAATCCGCCCTGGTACTCTCAACCATTCTGGGAGCGCCGCTGATCCGGCTACAGTGCTATGAGGGACTGGATATCAGCTCAGCGGTGTACGAATGGAACTACCAACGACAGCTGCTGGCGATCCGAATGCAGGAGTCATCCCAAATGACCACCGAAGAGAAGGAGCATAAGATCTTCGGTGAGGACTACCTGCTGAAACGTCCGTTGTTACAGGCCATCACGCAGCCGGATAAATCCCCTGTACTATTGATCGACGAACTTGATCGAAGCGATGAAGAGTTTGAAGCTTTCCTGCTCGAGTTGCTTTCTGCCTTTCAGATCACCATACCGGAACTGGGTACTGTGCGAGCCACCCACAAACCTTACGTGATCCTGACATCCAACCGTACCCGTGAACTAAGTGATGCACTGAAACGCAGATGCCTCTATCACTGGATCGGATACCCTGGATTGGAGAAGGAAATGTCGATCGTCAAAAAGCGACTGCCCGGCATAGAAAACGAGCTGCTTGAATCGGTCGTCCGACAGGTACAGCAGTTCCGGCAGCAGAAACTATCAAAGATCCCTGGCATCAGCGAAACCATCGACTGGGCAGAGAGCCTGGTGGCTCTGGGTCACCGGTCGCTCAACCGGAAGGCGGTGGAAGAAACACTCGGCGCCATCCTTAAGTCCTCTGAAGACATCGAACTCGCACGTCAGCAAATGACCGAATCCGTTACTTCGACCCCATGAAGATCCAGGCGTTCCAGACGGGCAGCCTTAGTGAAAGCATCGTTGCATTCGCGCAATATGTGCGGACGCATGGTCTCAATGTGGGCATTCAGGAAACCCAGGATGCCCTCAACGCGGCAGCACTGGGACTGATAGCTGAAAGGCCCTTGTTCAAACAGGCGCTGAAAGCCTTGTTCTGCACGACTCCGGAGGAATGCATGCTATTTAACCAGTTGTTTTCCCAATTCTGGGACACCAATCCGATCGATCTGCAGCAACGCAAAAGCGAAGTGAAGATTCAGGGCAGCGTGAATCGAAAAACGAAGGCATCAGTGGTCATGCTCGGACAAGGGCAGACTGCCGGACGTATTGACGAAGAAGCGCGGAATGTCAGCGGTGCACATGCAGCGGAAAGGCTTAAGAAAACGGACCTTTCCCTGCTCACGGAAATGGAGGCATCCCAACTGGAAGATATCGCCCGAAAACTATGTCGGGAGATGGCCGTCAGGATGCGCCGACGGCTGAGGCAGCATCCCAGAAAAGGGATAACAGACCTGCGCAAGACCGTACGCCAAAGTATCTCATGCGGGGGGGAACCCATACGGCTTTTCCACCGCATGAATACGCCGAAAAAGCAACGACTGATCGTATTCCTCGATATCAGCGGATCAATGGATAAATACTCTCTCTTTCTGCTGAGATTTATTTGTGCGCTGCGCGATCATTTCAGGCAGTTGGAAGCCTTCGTATTCAGTACCACCCTGAAACGGATCAGTCGCGGGCTGCAGGCCAGACAACTGGAAACCGTTGTAAAAAATATTCAGGATCACACTGACCACTGGAGCGGTGGGACACGCATTGGCGAATGCCTGCAACAGTTCATCGAAGTCTACGGAAAACGCATGCTCAACGGATCACCGACGATCATCGTGCTGAGTGACGGATTAGATACCGGAGATGTGTCTCGACTGGGGACAGCACTTTCTCAAATGCACGGGCGTTCAAAACGGATCGTATGGCTGAATCCGCTCAAGGGTATGAAGGATTATCAGCCACTGGCCCGGGGGATGCAGGCAGCCATGCCATCGATTGATGATTTCAGATCGGCACATAACCTGGAAAGCCTGCTGGAACTCGAAAATATATTAAGTCATGCTTGAATTCTACGAAAAGATTGCCAACCTTGTCCGTGCTCAAGCCCCGTTTGCAATGGTGCAAGTCGTCGGCCGACAGGCTCCTAGCAGTAGTAAGCTGGGCGACAAGGCCATCGTAAAAAAGAACGGCCGCATGGAAGGATGGATTGGCGGGGGCTGCGTACAAGGCATTGTGCTGAAGGAATCAGCTGATGCCATCGCCAGCGGAAAGCCCCGGTTGGTGAGGATTGGGAAGGAATTGCAGCACCATCAAAAACAGGAAGGCGTCATGGAATACCGAATGACCTGCCAGAGTGAAGGCCAGGTAGAAATATACATAGAACCCGTGCTGCCCAGGCCACATCTCTTGGTGATCGGGAAATCAGAGATCGCAAAAGCCCTGGTGAAGTTGGGGAAGGCGATGGATTTCAAGGTCACAGGGGTATGCGAAGGTGCCAATCTGCAGACATACGACAAGGTGGATGAGCTCATCACACAACTCGACCTGTCGCGTGTTGATACTTCACGTTTGTCTTTCATCGTCGTCGCCACCCAGGGAGACAGAGACGAAGAATCACTGCTCCAGGCCTTGAAAAAAGAGTCTTCCTACGTGGGATTCATCTCCAGTCGAAAAAAAGCTGGCACCATGTCTAACTACCTGCTCGACGCGGGTGTCGATCCGGCTTCGCTGGATCGTCTGCATACCCCTGCGGGGATAGATATTAACGCCAAGAAACCGGATGAAGTAGCGGTCAGTATCATGGCCGAAATTATCCGGGTCAAGAATAACCTCGACCTGTCTATCCCAACCGAATCGTCATCGGTCCTCGAAGAAGAAGCCCCCTCCTATTACATCAATCCGGTATGCGGGGTACCAGTGGATATGAAGCATCCAAAACATGTGATGCAATACGGGGAAGAAACCGTATATTTCTGTTGCGACGGGTGCAAGATCAAATTCGAAAAAGATCCGGATAAATATATGAAGGCAAGGGAGGCGGGACTTCCGCCTGAAGGCATGTAACCTTATATTTAATTTGTTTTCCGTGAAAGAGTTGAAGGAAATTGTGATCGCCAGTGATGCCGCTCTCCGCAACGGACAACGAGTGGCACTCGCATCCGTCGTTCATCTCGACGGATCCTCCTATCGGAGACCGGGTGCGCGGATGCTGGTAACGGATGAAGGTGAGATGACCGGCGCGATCAGTGGTGGATGTCTGGAAGGAGACGCTTTGCGGAAGGCCATGCATGCGATCAGCCAGGGTAGCAACCGGCTGGTCACCTATGACACGACAGACGAAGATGATATGTCCATCGGCATACAGCTCGGCTGCGCCGGTGTCATTCAGGTGTTGTTCGAACCTGTCGATGTCAACCAACCTGACAATCCCATAGAACTCATCAGAAAAGCCCATGCCGTCAGGCAGGCCTCGGTGCTGGTGACGCTGTTCGATCTTTCAACCCGGCATGGCGTTCAGCCAGGCACCTGTCTGCTGATGGAATCGGACGGCAGGCTGACCGGAGATATTCCCGTTGCACATCTGCGGGATGAAATCATCGGTGAGATGACAGTAGTCATGCAACAGAAAAGATCCATATTCAAAGAATATAGATCTGCGGCCGGTGCGATAACCGCCTTCATCGAATACCTGCGGCCGCCGGTATCACTTGTCGTCGTCGGGGCAGGCAATGATGCCATACCCATGATGCAGTTCGCCGAAAATCTGGGATGGGACGTCCGCATAGTCGATGGCCGAAACACCCATGCGCGTCCGGAAAGATTCGTCGCCGCCTGCCAGGTGTTGGTCAGCAAACCAGAAGCAGTGCTGGATCAGATTCCCATCGATGAGCGTACCGTTTTTGT
>CAJBZC010000048.1 GCA_903959965.1 uncultured bacterium | reverse complement strand
GAATCCCGACTTTTTAGGTGATGGGCGACGTGAAGTCTCGTATCCACTACTCAATTATCAATTCCAGCATCTCGATGTCGATTACATTCCCTATCCCAGCAGGGGGCACACTTTTGAGTTCCAGTTCACCAAGCAGGGGTTTGGAGGTCCGGTAGATCTGTGGCAATTCAATGCGCGTGCTGCGAGGCATTGGACCCTTCCTCGGAAGATGTACTTTAGTTTGCAAGGGGATGCGGTTGTCAAATTACCCTTCGACCAGCCTTTTGTGAACAGGAATCTGATGGGATATGGAGACGTGTTTCTGAGGGGGCTGGAATATTATGTGGTGGATGGTGTCGCCGGGGGTGTCATACGGACTACATTGCGCAGAAGGGTAGCCGACTGGCGTTTACGGACCGGTTTGAAATCAAAGACTTACGGGGTGATTCCCTTTCAGTTCTATGCAAAGACCTTTGCAGACCTGGGTTATGTGTACGATCCTCAGCGCAATGCGGATGACCGGTTGGCCAACAGGTTCATGTATACCGGTGGATTCGGGTTGGATGTCATCACCATTTATGATTGGGTGGTGCGTCTTGAGTTCAGTTTCAATCAATTCCGGGAGGGAGGGTTCTTCTTTCACAAGAACCCGTTCTGAGCGCCGATGGTTTGTCGGTGGAAGTCGTACTTTAGCGGGATGAAAGTAGCGATCTACAGCCGCGGCGGTGAAAGCGTCCGGCCGGGGGATGTTCACAATCTGCTCGAAGCGCTCAGGAATGTGCGTATCACTCCGGTGATCCACGAAGACATATTTCATCAGGTAAGTCATCTCATCGAGGGTTCCGATGACATTTCAGTGTTTCGCCATTCTGCCGATCTTGATGAGCATTTTGACTGCCTGGTCAGTCTGGGTGGCGACGGCACACTGCTTGATACCGTAACCCTGGTACGTGACAAGAACATCCCGGTCCTGGGCATCAATTTCGGAAGGCTTGGTTTTCTGGCCAGTCTGGGCAAGGAGAACCTGGATGCGGCCGTTCGTGCACTGGTTGATCACAACTATGTAATCGACAAGCGAACGCTCATTCATCTGGATGCGGATGTACCGCTGTTCGGGGACACGCCTTATGCCCTTAACGAGTTTGTCATCCACAAGCGGGATGTATCTCCAATGATCCGCATACATACTTATCTGAATGGCGAACCGTTGAACAGCTACTGGGCAGATGGCCTTATCGTTGCGACGCCCACGGGATCCACCGGTTATTCCCTCAGTTGCAATGGGCCGCTGCTGTTTCCGGATGCGGGCGGCTTCATTATCAATCCCGTAGCTCCCCATAATCTGAATGTCAGGCCCATCGTGGTGCCGGATGATTCCGTCATCTCTTTCGAGGTGGAGGGGCGGACGGATCAGTTGATCTGCACGATGGATTCGAGGAAGGAGATCGTGGATCGCAAGGTGCAACTCGCCGTGAAGAAGGAGTCGTTTAAGATCAGTTTGATCAGACTTCATGAAAACACATTTCTGCAAACCCTGCGAGACAAACTGGCATGGGGTTTGGATGCACGGAACTGATGATCTCCGTTTTTTGTTTTCATTAAAGGATCATCGGTTACTTTTGCCATCCGCCATGGGAAGAATTACGTTCATCGTTTGCTGTGTGATCCTGATGCATGCCGGTTCGGCATGGGGTCAGCCCCAGTCGTTCGTGCATGAAGGAGAGATCGGCCTTACGTTCGGTGGCGCACATTATTTCGGGGACCTGAATAGTCGCGCCGCCTTGAACCGCCCCAAGCCATCGGTAGGCTTCTTCATGCGCAAGCAGATCAGCAATTATGTGGCGG
Source organism: uncultured bacterium (assembly GCA_903959965.1). GTDB lineage: Bacteria > Bacteroidota > Bacteroidia > Chitinophagales > Chitinophagaceae > Pollutibacter. Next base: position 1,648 of record CAJBZC010000048.1, on the reverse strand, counting down.
TCAGACTCGCTGCCAATTATGCGCAGTTGGGATATTCCGATCGCTATAGTAATATAGAATTTAACCGTCGCCGAAATCTCAGTTTCAATACCCGGCTGTTTGAGGTTGGATTGCAGGGCGATTTTAATTTTTTTCGATTCGAGCCATGGAGTGATGAGTTTTTCTTCACGCCATACGTGACACTTGGCGCAGGTATATTCAATTTCAACCCGTATGCGTATCTCGACGGAGACAAGTACTATCTAAGGCCATTAGGTACGGAGGGGCAGGGCTCGAGCCTGTATCCCGAGCGGAAGTTCTACAAGAATATGGCTTTTTGTTTTCCGATCGGAATGGGTGTCAAGTACAATCTGGCCCGGAACATCAATCTGATGCTGGAAGTGACTCACCGGTTCACTACGACCGACTATCTGGATGATGTCAGCATGACCTATGCCGGATCGGGTGTTTTTCCGCCCCAGGCGAGTGGGGCGCCGTCGGTGGCATTCCTGTTGCAGGATCGATCCGGGGAAACCGGTACTTCGATCGGTTATGCCTGGCGTCAGCGTGGTTTCAGTGCGCAGCGCGACCAGTATATTTTCGTCCAGGCCGGCCTTTCTTTCTCGCTGTCATCCTACAGATGTCCAGAGTAAAGGCTGATTCGTCTGTTTTTCGTCCATCTTCCCTTCATAGTAGTATCTTTACACATTATTTCCGAATATGACATCCAAGGAGAAGATCGATCTGCAACGGCTGCCCCGGCACATTGCCATCATAATGGACGGCAATGGCAGGTGGGCACAGGAGCAGGGACAGGATCGTCTCTATGGGCATTTCCACGGGGTGGAGAGTGTGCGTAACATTGTCGAGGGCTGTGCGGAGTTGAATGTCGAGTATCTGACCTTGTATGCATTTTCCACAGAGAACTGGGACAGGCCTGAGCCTGAGGTGAACGGGTTGATGGAATTGCTGGTGGAGACCATCCGTAAGGAGGTTCCGATCCTGAACCGAAACAACATACGGCTTCACGTAATCGGAGATATGTCCATGCTTCCGGATTATGCGAAACAGGCACTTTCTGAGGCGTTGGAGATGACCGCCCCGAACACAGGGCTGAACCTGGTGATGGCGCTGAGTTACAGTTCGAGGTGGGAGTTGGTAAATGCGGTCAGGCGGATCGCGCGGGATGTGAAGGACGGTAAGGTGGATCCTGAACAGATCAGTCAGGATACCCTTCAGAACTATCTGGCGACCAGTGGTTTTCCTGATCCGGAACTGATGATCCGCACCAGCGGAGAATACCGGATCAGCAATTTCCTGCTGTACCAGCTGGCCTATGCAGAACTGTATTTCACTTCAACGCGTTGGCCTGATTTCAGGAAGGAGCACCTTTATGAAGCCATCATCGACTATCAGGGTCGGGAGCGAAGGTTTGGGAAGACCAGTCGTCAATTACAGGAAGAAATCAATGAGAATGCCTGATCTCAAGGGAGGAAACACCTTCTTTAACATACCATTACACAAAAAGCAGTTATTTTGCCCCTTCGTAAAGTAACCCGGATGAAGCGGACCCTCGTTCCTTGGCCTTTTTCTTTTTACACTCTCGGCTTTTTCCGGGTTTGCACAAGCGGACACCATTCCTGCGGCTTCGGTGGATCCGGAGTTGCTG
>CAJBZC010000047.1 GCA_903959965.1 uncultured bacterium | reverse complement strand
CCTGATCGTGGCCGCCGGCGAAGACGACGCCATCGGCCGCAACAACGCACTCCTCTGGAAACTCCCACAGGACATGCGTTTTTTTAAGAATACGACCTGGGGGATGCCCGTGGCCATGGGTCGAAAGACCTTCGAGTCGATGGGAGCTCGTCCGCTGCCCGGGAGGTTCAACATCGTGATCAGCCGTCAGCCCAATACTACCGCCGACAGGCTGCCCGATTTGCGATTTGTTGCAAGCCTGGAAGCCGCCATCGCCTGGGCCCGCGAAACCAACTGCCGGGAACTCTTCATCGCCGGCGGCGCCGAGATCTACGCCCTGGCCATGCCCCTGGCCGATCGGATCCTGCTCACCCGCGTGCATGCCCGCTTCCCTGATGCAGACGCCCATTTCCGTGGATTCGATCCCGAAGTATGGAGTCTGACATCCGCACAGCCATATCAGCAAGATGATAAGCACGCCTTTGATTTCACCATCCAACGCTGGGATCGGAAAAGGGCAGAAATCGCCGATCAATAAAAACAACGCGTGTATCCCGCTCATCAACTGGCCTTTAAGTACATAAAATATCTGCTGACCGCCGCCAACGGCCGGGGACACGGCATTCATTCTCCGTTTCTGTACGATTTCACTGAAAAAATCCTGAATGCGCAGGACAAACCTGAGGTGTTTGATCGGATCGAAAACCTCCGGGACCGACTGAAGCGTGACCATACCGAGATACCCGTCCTCGACCTGGGCGCCGGATCGGTATCTGATAACTGCAACAAACGCCGGGTCAGCGATATCGCCCGCATGGCCGCCAAGCCCCCGAAATACGGGCGACTGCTCCACCGCATCGCTGCGCATTACGGGGCCAGGCAGGTGCTGGAACTCGGCACTTCGCTGGGTTTGAGTGCGGCCTATATGGCTTCAACGCCCGGCGTGCAGGAACTGCTGACCCTGGAAGGGGCACCCGCCATCCTGAAGACGGCAGAAACTAATCTGCAATCACTCGGATTGAAGAACGTCCGCACCCTCTGCGGAGATTTCGACCAGACCCTCCCGCAGGCGCTGGACAGCATGACCCCCGACCTGATCTTTTTCGACGGTAATCACCGATACGAGCCTACGATGCGCTACTTCCACCATTGCAGGGAGCGAACAGGGGAGGAGGCGATCTTTATATTCGACGATATCCACTGGAGTCGGGAGATGGAAGCAGCCTGGACGGATATCCGTCATACACCTGGAGTGACCTGCACGATCGATCTGTTCTTCGTCGGGGTCGTCTGCTTCCGGACGAATTTCCGGGAACCGCTTCACGTGAGCATCCGTTATTGACATTCCATCAGCCATCCTGAACTGTCCTGCCCGATTTCAACCCTTTTTCGGTGGAAAATATCGTACCTTTGCGACTTCAATAAAAACCTTATGGTCGTAGGGGTTCTGAAGGAGAAAAGCCCGGAGACACGTGTCTCCCTGCTGGCGGAAACAGTGGCTGCGGTGGTCAAGAAAGGCTGGGAGGTCTGGGTGGAACCCGGAGCAGGCCTCACTGCATTCTGTACCGATAAAGCTTACGTAGAAGCCGGGGCCAGCCTGCATGCCGCCGACGAGATCCTTGCATCTGCCGATATCGTACTATCGATCCATCGTCCGGAGACTGCACCGAAATCGGGTGGCGTCCTGGTGGGCATGTATCAGTCCCTCTTGTATCCTGCGGAGATGAAGGCCCTCACCGATGCCGGTGTGGTCGTCTTCAGCATGGAACGCCTTCCGCGCACCACCCGGGCACAGTCGATGGACGTCCTCAGCAGCCAGGCCAACATCGCTGGTTACAAGGCGGTGCTCACGGCGGCGAATACCTACGGACGATATTTCCCGATGTTCATGACGGCCGCGGGTAGCATCCCGCCGGCCAAGATGCTCATCCTCGGAGCCGGCGTGGCGGGCCTGCAGGCCATCGCTACCGGCAGACGCCTCGGTGCCGTCGTGGAAGTGTTCGACACCCGACCCGCCGTGAAGGAGGAAGTCATGAGCCTCGGTGCCAAATTCGTGGAAGTGGAAGGCGCCGCCGATGCCTCAGCCGCCGGTGGATATGCCGTCGAACAAACAGAAGAATACAAACAACGCCAGCAGGCGCGCATCGCCGAAAGCGTCGCGAAATCCGATATCATCATCACTACGGCCCAGATTCCCGGTAAAAAAGCCCCGATCCTGATCACGGAAGATATGCTGG
>CAJBZC010000046.1 GCA_903959965.1 uncultured bacterium | reverse complement strand
CGGCCGCGGTTTTGGTGATGAAAACAGCTGCGAACAACATGACAACCGACCTGCTCAGAGATGAAAAAAGCTTGCTCATATTGATGTGTATGTTATCTGATTGTGGATACTGAAGTAAGATCAGCCCCGTGCGCGTGCGCGCACTGTTTTAGAAACAGACACCAATATTACCTGCTACTTCCGGCGGACACTTGTTATCCGTCCCTTCGCTTGTCGTCATTCGAAGAATCGCGACAAACTGGATGTTTTTGACGTTTTACGACAATAAAATCAGACAGGAGGATTTCACCGCAAAGGGGCAAAGGCGCTAAGACAACTGTTCTTCATTCAAAACTTCTCCGCTTTTATGAAGCGCATCGAGATACTCGCTGGGCAACTTACCCGTCACTTCCCGGAAAGCATTGATAAAGGAGCTTCGGCTGGTGAATCCGGATTCCAGACCGATCGCTTCGAGGGTTTTATCGCTTGTCTGTCCCTCATCGATCAGCCGGCGGGCGTGCCCGATCCGATATTCTGCCCGGATCTGGGTGAATTTTTTCAGCAGGATCTGATTGAAGCAATAATAGAGATGATGCTTCGGGACATCCATCAATCTGGCTAGATCATCGAGGGAGAATTCCGGATCCAGATAAGGTTGTTGTGCAGTCAATACTTCATTGATGCGGAGCGCGAGGGCCTGGAAGCGGTCCTTTCCTTCGAAAGCGTCTGCCGACAGATCGGCAGGTTCCGTTTTTAATGAACTTGATGATGAAGCACTGCCCGGAATTTCCCCCTGATACGAATGTTCCCGCCACCGCGGGATGCCATACAGCACCTCGGGATGTAGTTGGATGATGATGGGGATGCTCAGGATCCCAAGCATTGCAATGATCATCAGCGGGCTGCTCAGGATATAGCCGGTGGTGAGGTCACGTTGGGTCAGAAAAATGACCTGTAACGCAAAAAATGACAATTCGGCCACCAGACAGACCGTCAGCAGATGCGTCAGAAAACGTATGACCGTGCCTGCGGCCTTGGGTGGGATCTGCCGGAGTCTCGGGCGACTAGCCTGGAACCGTCGGACTAGCCATAGACAAAAACCAGTGTAAACGATCATGGAGAGCAGGCGCAGGGTCAGTGAAACGTTCGGGGGTGGGTAGAAAAAGTGGCTGAAATCATGCAAGCGGTTGGGATCACGGATCATCTCCCCGGCCAACCAAAGCTTGGTTGCCCAAGGCACCTGAAAGTAAGAAATTCGAAATACCAGATCCAGCAAAAACGGGATAAAATGCAGTCCGTCGATCCGGCGAAGCCGGTGGTTGTCGCTCAATACCCCCCGGACATAAAAAAGCAACAGCGGGCCCATCAAAAGATGTATGGGTGTAAAATGCCCGAAAGTGACGGCCAGCCAAAAAACAGACTGCCCATATATAAAAAAATAGTAATTGATAAAGACGACTGCGATGGCAGCGATCGCTCCCGAAAGATAAAGGGAATGGGGCTGGATCCGCCAGTTATGATAAAGGTGGATTAGGGCCAATATTATGAACAAACTTGCAATGACAACTGCCATAGCACGAACATAATCGACCCCCTCTTGAATGGTTAGAAATTACGTATCCATTTCTT
>CAJBZC010000045.1 GCA_903959965.1 uncultured bacterium | reverse complement strand
GGCTCCAGCATCCGGAACTGCTCGATCTGTCGATCGGTGAAATCGGAGAAATACTGCAGGATCAATTCCAGCTTTGCTTGGGACGCTTCCATAAAGTGGGCATGAAGATCAGGTAATACAAGAACATCCAGATGTCCAGTAGCGGGAACCAGATCCAGAGATCCCGCTCACCGAGCTTTGACATGGATTTATGATAGATAACCCCCTGCACGATCATCCGGAGCCCGAAGATCCCGAGCGCAATGCTATAGTCACTCAGCAGAACGGCTGCAATCAGTAGAGGATAAAAGAAAAAGTGAGTCAGAGAGTAAGCGCCAAGTAACCATTTGTGCAAGGGCTTATAATGCTTGCCAGTGCTGTAATGACGGTACTTCTGGCGCATCCATGCCCGGAATGTGGTCTTTGGCCGGGACTGAGTGAAAGAATCCGGATCGATCATGATCGCCGTATTATCGCGATGCGCCGCTGTATTGATGAACAAGTCGTCATCTCCGCCCGGGATGTGATTGTGACTCGAAAACCCCTTGTATTTGAAAAACAACTCCCGGCGATAAGACAGATTCCTACCCACCCCCATGTACGGAATACCCGCCAAAGCATAGGAGAGATACTGCAAGGCGGCATGAAATGTTTCGAAGCGGATCAACCGGTTTAAGAATCCTTTTCTTTTCTGATAGGCTCCATAACCCAGTACGATCTCCACCCCGTCATCGTATGGCTCCTGCATCTTCTGGATCCATTGGTCGGAAACCGGCACACAGTCGGCATCCGTGAGCAGCAGGATCTCATGCTTCGCAGACTTGATGCCCACCGACAACGGGTATTTCTTTCCGGGAATATGCATCGCCTCCTGCACCAGTTCAATGGGACGCAGGTGCCTGAATTCCTTGTGCAAACCCTCCAGCAAATAAGTGGTTTCGTCCACCGAATTGTCGTTGACCACAATTACTTCATGCGTACTGGGATACTTTTGCACCAGCACTCCGGGCAGGTTTCGGGTCAGGTTATCCGCTTCATCGCGCGTGCAAATAATGACGGAAACAGCCTGTTGACGGGTCATTTCCCGCGCAGGCACCCTGTAAAAGGCCAGTCTCCTGAAAAAATAAAGCAGATAGAACAGTTGAACCAGGGTGACCACACCCAGCAACGCCACCAGTATCAGTCCGGGGGATGAGAACATGACCGCGAAAATAAGTTATTTGAGGGCATCCCGAATCGTCAGGAACGGATCATTTCCCCCTTCCAAACAACAAGCGCACATAAAACCGGGGATCCCGAAAGCGATGACGCAGATCTACGTCATTGAACATACAGGTCATCAATTCCCGTAATTCCTGGTTGCGCGCGCCGATCCGCATCAGAAAGTTGAAAAGCCAGGGATAGCGAACCATCTGTTGCAACTTGTGGCTGATGTTCAATTCAGGCCCAAGTACCCGGTACACATCGGCTTCGTAAGCGGCCAGTTCACCCATCGGATCCCCGCCCATCGAGAGGGCTGCAGCTGCATGTTTCGCCGCATAATGCCCCGCATATAACGCGTTTCCAATGCCCTCTCCGGTAAACGGATCAATGAGGTGACCGGCATCACCTACCAGCATGTAATGATGGCCGTGCAATCTGACCCGCTCGCTGCCCAGCGGAAGTCCGTACCCGCTGACCCCTCCGATCCGCTCCGATCCCTTGAATCGCTCCTTCATGACCGGATCTTCGGCAATCGTTCGGTCAAGCATCGCGCGAAGATCCTTTCGTTCCTTCGAGATCGCACTGCTCAGCATGCCAAGCCCGACATTCGCCTCTCCGTTCGGGAGCGGGAAGATCCAAAAATAACCGGGCAGCACACCCTTCAGGAAATGCAGTTCGATGAAATTATGACGATGCATGCCCTGCACACCCCGGTAATAGGCGCGGACGCCCGCACAGTGATGATCGGGGTGCATCTTCAGACCCGCAATATTCCGGGCGAAGGACGAATGCGCTCCGTTGGCCACGATCAGCAGTTTCGTTTGGATACGGATGCCGCCACCCTTCTGCGAAACAAGCCAGCCATCCGGCAACTGCTCATATTCGTCGATGGAAACGCCCTCCATAAACCGGATCTCCGGCCTGCGCCGTACCTCCTCCACCAGGAAATGGTCGAAATCGATCCGCTTGCTCACGAAACCGACCGGTTCATCCATATGACGTTCGTAATCCAGCTTCAACGGAATATCCATGCCGATTCGGTTTGGAGCGACAAATGTCACGCCCCAGCTGTCGGATTTAGCTTCGAATTTCCGGAGTCGGGCTCCGATCTCCGGATCGATGCGGTTTAGGATGGTGAATACCTTACCGCTCAGACCGTCCCCACAGATCTTGTCACGCGGGAAGATGGCCTTGTCGACCACCAGCGAATGAATCCCCAGGCGAGCCAGTTGCAAAGCCGCCGCCGCTCCGCCAGGTCCCGCTCCAATGATGCAAACGTCTGTAAGGATGATATTTTCACTCATTTTCGTCTTCTTTTTTTCCGCTTCCGCGGGATGGGATGGCTCCCCCCACCACGATCACGATCTCCCCCTTCACCCCTTTTTCCTTGAAATAGATCGCCACTTCCGACAAGCCTCCACGGCGTGTTTCTTCGAATTTTTTGGTGAGTTCACGGCTGACAGAACAGGGTCTGTCGACACCGAAATACCCGGCCATCTGCTCCAGCGTTTTCACCAGCCGCATGGGAGACTCGTAAAATACCATCGTCCGCTCTTCTGTCGAAAGGCGCGTCAACAAAGTATGCCGGCCTTTCTTGAGCGGCAAGAACCCCTCGAAACAGAAACGATCCAGCGGCAGGCCACTGTCTACCAGCGCCGGGACGAAGGCCGTGGGACCAGGCAGGCATTCCACCGGAACGCCGGCCGCCACGCAGGCCCTGACGAGCAAAAAGGCCGGATCGGAAATCCCCGGAGTACCTGCATCCGTCAGCAGCGCGATATGCATACCGGCAGAAAGCTGGGATACCAGATGCGGCGTGATCTTATGCTCATTGTGCTGATGGTAGGGAGACAGCGGTTTGCGGATCTGGTAGTGATTCAGCAACACGGAACTGGTGCGCGTGTCCTCCGCCAGGATCAGATCGACGGTTTGCAGCAGACTGACAGCCCGATAGGTGAAGTCGGCCAGATTGCCGATCGGGGTGGGAATGATATGAAGCATCTGCTGCGTCAGTTTGGAGAATATCAGGCCACAGTGACCTCAAAGTGCTCCATCACCTGATTGGCCAGCAGTTTGCGGGCGGCCTCTTCAGCCACAGAGCGGGCAGCCTCGGCAGATTCGGCTTCCACCGTCAGCTGGATGTGCTTACCTACCCGTACATCAGAAACAGCCGAGATGCCCAGGTTTGCCAATCCTCCCAATACAGCCTTTCCCTGAGGGTCCAGCAGATCCTTCAGCGGCATCACCTTGATCTCCACATTATACGTCATGCAACTTATTTTTAAAGGCCAAAGATAGGACGATATAGGCCACAAAGACCACCGGAACGGCCAGCCAGTGCAGGATCAGGCCTGAAATCAAGGCAATACCCACCAGCAGCCACTTGGGGAGATTGCTGCGAAATCCAAAATCCCGGAATTTGAGGCCCATCAATGGCAGATCGGACACCATCAGCCAGGACAGGACGGCGGTCAGAACATACAATACCCAGGGTTGCAGAATCCAATGCTGCAACATGCCGCCGCTGTCATATAACAAAATCAGGGGAAGAGAGGCCACCAGCAACCCCACAGCCGGTGTCGGCATGCCCTTGAAACCGTAGGCCTGCCCGGGATCGATGTTGAACCTCGCAAGCCGCCAGGCCGCAGCCATGGGCAGGATGAATACCGGCAAGAGCCAGTATTCCGGAATGTCCAGTCCCTGGGGCTCCCGCGCATAAGAAATGCGCAACAATTGAAAAAGGATCATCCCAGGGGCTACACCAAAACTGACGACATCCGCCAGCGAATCCAGTTGTTTGCCCATCTCAGACGTCGCCTTGAACAGCCGGGCCACGAACCCGTCCAGGAAATCCACCACAGCCGCCAGGCCGATGAACACGGCACCCCACCAGATCCTTTCGGGCAGAAAAATGCTCCATTCCTCCCCATTAAGACTCATGATCCCCTCTCCCGTCTGCAGGATCATGACGATCGCCACACAACCGAAAAAGAGATTCAGCAGGGTAAAAAGGTTCGGGATCTGTTTCATGCAGGTTGTTTTTCAAGTTACGGCCCCTTGACCTTATTTCTTCATCAGCCGCTCGATCTCGTCCGCCTTGATCGGAATGTTCTTCATCAGATCGACACTCCCCGTCTTCGTGATCCAGAAGTTATTTTCGATCCGCACCCCCATCGCTTCCTCCTCGATATAAATGCCCGGCTCGATGGTGAAGACCATCCCCGCCTGAACGGGTTCCGTCTTCGTACCGAGGTCATGTACGTCCACCCCAAGATGATGGGAGATGCCATGATACAGATATTTCCGGTAGGCCCGGTTTTCCGGATCTTCGTTCTTCACATCCGACTTGCTGATGAGTCCCAGTTTCAGGAATTGCTTCGTCGCCTCGTCGCCCACCATGTCATGATATGCAAGGATCGTGATCCCCGGCTTCAAAATCGACTTGCAATAATTGTGGATCGCCAGACAGGCATTGTAAACATCCTTCTGGCGCTTGCTGAACTTCCCGCTCACCGGAACCGTACGCGTCAGATCGGCAGCATATCCTCCGTACTCCGCACCGAAATCCATCAGCACCAGCTCTCCATCCAGGCAGGGCTGGTTGTTAGCGACATAATGCAGTGTACGGGCCCTGTCGCCACTGGCGATGATCGAGCCGTAGGCAGGTCCGGCCGACTTGTTCATTAAAAATTCGTGGATGATCTCCGCCTCGATCTCATTCTCATGAACGCCCGGACGGATGAACCCGAGCAATCGGCGGAAGGCCTTTTCAGTGATATCGCAGGCCTGCTGCATCACCTCCACTTCCAGTTTCGATTTGATCGAACGGAGATCCTTCAGGATACGGGCCGAACGCTCGTATTGATGGAGAGGATAACGCATCCGCATGTCCTGTGCATAGCGATAATCGCGCACGGGAACCAGGTTGGCCTTGCGGTCATTCTCGTTCGTATTGAGATAGATCGTTTCCGCCAGATGTATCCAGGGCTGCAGCAAGCCGTCCAGGCTGTCCAGCCACACGATCGTCTGGATGCCGGACAGGGCGGTGGCCTCCTCCTTGCGGTGACGGCGCCCATCCCATTTTTCCTTTAACTCATTAGGCCTGACCAGCACCAGCACCTCCCGGTATTTCGGATCCGGATTGTCAGGGAATAGCACCAGCATCGTATCCTCCTGGATGATGCCGGTAAGCCAGTAAAGGTCTGAATTCTGACGGAAGCCATAGAGCGCGTCACCGTTCACTGGCAACTCATCGTTGCTATTGAAGATGGCGATGCTGTTACGTTTCATCCGCTTGACGAACCGGGCCCGGTTCTGAACGAAAATGGCGGGGTTGACGGACGCCTGACGCATGCGTTGGGTTTTATTGTTGAAAAGATTGCGGCTGGATATCCAGGGTGACATGCCCTGGCATACCCGACCCAATGGATCAGAACAGCCCGTAGAGCTGCGAATCGATCTTTTGAATGATCTGACCGAAATCCTCTTCGTGCTCTGCGAATTTATTTTTATCGACATTCACGATGAGCAGCGGACCTTCCTGGTAGGACTCGATCCATTTATTGTAGTATTCGTTCAATCGTTTGAGATAGTCAAGCCGGATATTCTCTTCATATTCTCTGCCCCGCTTCTGGATCTGCCCCACCAGCGTGGGTACAGAAGCCTGAAGATAGATCAGGAGATCAGGTGGTTGGACCATCTGACGTAGCGTCTGAAAGAAAGCGTAATAATTTTCATAATCACGCTTACTCATCAGTCCCATCTCATGCAGGTTGGGTGCGAAGATGTTCGCATCCTCATAGATCGTCCGGTCCTGTATCACCGTTTCCGTTCCCCTCGAAATCTCCAGCAGTTGCGTCAGACGGCTATTGAGGAAATAGATCTGAAGATTGAAGCTCCAGCGGGGCATGTCTTCATAAAAATCGAAGAGATACGGATTCTGGTCTACATCCTCGAAATGCGGGATCCACCGGTAATGCTTGCTCAGCATCTCGGTGAGCGTGGTCTTACCGGCACCGATGTTTCCGGCGACGGCGATGTGCTTGGGTTTGTTGACAATGGACATGTTGTGGACGTTTGTACGGATGCTCATACTGACATCCGTGCGTTGGCACAGCGGCAGGCGATCTGCTCGAACTTACCGAAAAAAATTAATAATAACGCAGTCCCATCACTTCACGCGCCAGACGCATCGTCTCCCGGGCACTGGCACGGGCCTTCTCGGCTCCCAATTCCATCACGCGCTGCAGATAGGCATGGTCTGTTCGAATGGCCTCGGCTTTCTCCCGGACAGGGGCAATGAAGCGGATCATATCTTCCGCCAGTTGCTTTTTCATATCGCCATAGCGGATGGTGCAACCGTTATAGGCAGATTCGAAGTGGGCGACCACATCCTCCGCACTCACCAGACGCATGAGCAGGAACAGGTTTGAAATGTAATCCGGCATCGGCGTGTTCGGCTCTGTGGGGCCCTGGTCTGTCTTCGCCTTCATGACCTTTTTCCGAATCAGGTCATCATCATCCGCCAGGTAGAGCGTCGCAAGCTGGTTCTCACTTTTACTCATCTTGCCCGTTCCGTCCAGGCTCGGCACTTTGACCAGTTCTGCTCCGTAATTAAATGCCTGGGGTTCCGGGAATACCTCACCATATCGGTGATTGAAGCGCTGTGCAAAATTCCGGGCCATTTCCAGATGCTGCTCCTGGTCTTTCCCGACAGGCACCAGCAACGCACGATGCAGCAGGATGTCTGCCGCCTGCAGCACCGGATAGGTCAGGAGCCCCGCATTGATATTATCAGGCTGCAGCCGGGCCTTGTCCTTGAACGTGGTGGTCTTTTCCAGCTCGCCCTTGTAGGCCAGCATGTTCAGATATAAATAAAGTTCGGTGGTCTCCGGCACATGGCTCTGACAGTACAGGGCCACTTTTTCCGGATCCAGTCCGCAGGCGATGTTCTCCGCTAACACCCGGTGTACATGCCCCTTGAGCGCCGCCGTATCGGGATGGGTAGTCAGCGAATGCAGATCGGCCACCATGAAATAGCAGGTATATTCATCCTGCATTCTGACGTAATTTCTCAGGGCACCGAAATAATTGCCCAGGTGCAGGAAGCCGGTCGGCCTGATCCCGCTCATGACAATGGAAGACGTATTGGACATAGCCCGCAAAGATAGTATTCAAACCGCAGGGAAGACATACCGAAAAGGAAGCAAAAAGACAGAAACGAACAGCGTCAGCAAAAAAAATGGAGGATTCAGGATCCTGTCGGACATACCATATCCATGATAAATAAGAGAGCAGTATCAGCGGCATTACGCTATTTTTGCAGGTATGGAAGTGACGGAAGCACTGATCGATAAATTGGCAAAACTGGCCAGACTGAGCTTCAACGAACAGGAAAAGGCTGAAATACGGGCTGACCTGGAACGCATGATCGGATTTGTGGATCAACTCCGGGCGCTTGACCTCGATGGAGTGGAGCCCCTCATGCACATGAGCGAAGCGGACAACATTTGGCGAGAGGATCTGGTCAGGGGAGAAATCTCAAGAGGTGAGGCCCTCTCCAACGCTCCTTCGCATAATGACCAATTTTTCACCGTCCCTAAAGTGATCCAGAAATAAGCAGGGGATCTCCCGATTGTTGACCAACCAATAGGCATACATGCAACCCGTCATTCATCTTGAGGATATCCGTAAGAGTTATTTCATGGGGCGTCATGAACTGGAAGTCCTGAAAGGCATAACGATAGACATCAACCGGAATGAATATGTAGCACTGATGGGGCCTTCGGGATCCGGGAAAAGCACGTTGATGAACATACTCGGCTGTCTGGACTCACCAACCGCCGGCACCTATATCCTGAACGGCCACGACGTGAGCACCATGCCCGACAATGAACTGGCGGACATAAGAAACAAGGAGATCGGATTCGTCTTCCAGCAATTCAACCTCCTTCCACGATTGACCGCCCTGGAGAACGTGGCGCTTCCGCTGGTGTATGCCGGGATTCCAAAAAAACAGCGGAATGAAATGGCCATGGAAGTGCTACGCAAGGTAGACCTGACCGACCGCAGCCATCACCGCCCCAACGAAATGTCCGGCGGACAATGCCAACGCGTGGCGATCGCACGTGCCCTGGTCAACAACCCCTCCATCATCCTCGCGGATGAGCCCACCGGAAACCTCGATTCAAAGACTTCCCACGAGATCATGGACATCTTCAACAAGATCCATGCAGATGGGAACTCGGTCGTGCTTGTCACCCATGAAGATGATATCTCCAAATTCGCCCACCGCATCATCCGGTTAAGAGACGGCGTTTTGGAAAGCGACCGCCTGAACGAAACCGTCAGCACCATCGTGGCCTGATCGATCCCGAACATTCCATCCAATATTGCCGGGTGATCCGCGAACAATTCGTGGAGTTTATCATTATTGAGACATATGTCATTCAAGATCTACACGAAGACCGGCGATCGGGGAAACACCTCCCTGATCGGTGGAACCAAGGTACCCAAATCACACCTTCGCATCGAAGCCTACGGAACCATCGACGAACTCAACAGCCATATTGGACTCTGCCGCGACATCATCACCGATGACCAGACAAGGGAGATGCTCAAGGAAATACAGGACAGACTCTTCACCATCGGATCCTGCCTGGCATGCGACCCTGAAAAGGAAACCGCACTCATGATACCTGATCTCAAGGAAGCGGATATAACACTCCTCGAAACGGAGATCGACCGCATGAGCGAGGCAACCCCACCCATGAAGTCTTTTGTCCTGCCGGGAGGACACCCGACCGTCTCTCAATTGCACATCGCCAGATGCGTCTGCCGACGGGCGGAACGATGCTGTGTACGACTTCAGATGGAAGACATGCCTGTGGAGTCGATACTGATCAAATACGTCAACCGGCTGAGCGACTACCTCTTCATGCTATCCCGATACATGACGGTCAAACTCGGTACCGAAGAAATCCCCTGGAAGCCCAGGGTTTGAAGACACCGTAATCTTTTCCCTTCGCGAATCACTGCATCTCTTAGCGCCCTCGCGGTAGGATATAAATAGTGAAGTACAGGGTTATTGAACGTTGAATGTTACTGTATCACCAGACCGTCGCGCATATGTACCACCCGATCACTCATGGCGGCCAGGTCCTCATTATGGGTGACCACCAAAAAGGTCTGCCCAAGTTCATCCCGCAACTGAAAAAACAATCGATGGAGCTCCCGGGCGTTTTCCGAATCCAGATTGCCGGTCGGCTCATCGGCAAATATGATCGAAGGCTTGTTCAACAAGGCACGTGCCACCGCCACCCGCTGCTGCTCTCCTCCGGAAAGTTCAGCAGGCTTATTGTCCATCCGATGCGACAATCCCAGTCTGTCCAGCAAGCCCCTGGCATCTGACATGACCTCGCGAGCCGCTCTTTTGGCGATCCAACCGGGAATGCACACATTTTCCAGTGCTGTGAATTCGGGCAGCAGATGATGAAACTGAAAGACAAAGCCCGTATGCCGATTTCTGAAAGCCGCCAGTTTTTTTCCGGTCAGCAGATCGATTCGCTCCCCCTGCATAAAAACCTCTCCCCCATCGGCCCTGTCCAGCGTCCCCAGGATATGCAGGAGGGTACTTTTTCCGGCACCAGAAGACCCTACAATGGATACGATCTCTCCGGCGGAAACGGAAATATCCACACCCCTCAGCACCTCGAGGACTCCATAATTCTTTTTGATGCCTTTTGCAACCAACATGAGTATAGCGTGTTATTCATCAGAATCCATAATTTGGACGGCATGTTCTGCCCGTCCAGATAACCTTGATCCTTAAATGGGTATAAACGGATTTGGATATTTCAACTGAACGATTACTTTTGCGGAAAATCAAAAAGGAGGTCCCTGATGTTTTGGACACTTGAACTTGCATCCTATCTGGAAGACGCACCCTGGCCAGCCACAAAAGACGAACTCATCGATTATGCCATCCGAAGTGGTGCGCCCATCGAAGTCGTCGAAAACCTCCAGGAACTGGAGGATGAAGGCGAAATATTCGAAGGCATAGATGACATATGGCCTGACTATCCCAGCCAGGAAGACTTCTTCTTCAACGAGGATGAATACTGAGCCACGTCTTAACTGATTCCAAAACCGCCCGCGGGCGGTTTTTTTTATGCCGCTTTTTTTCCGAACGTCACTTTGAAATACGCCATCAGCAACGTGAGTCCCATGATGATGCTATTGGCCAGGATGATGAAGAAGTCGCCCTTGATGATTCCATAGCAAAGCCAGGTCGATACGTTACCCATCAGGATGGCAAGCATCCAGGCCGACAAATCCCCCACAGAGCGGGTCTTCCAGGCCTTGTACACCTGTGGCAGGAAAGTGATTGAAGAAAGAAAGGTTCCGAAGATCCCGAGATAGTCAATCCATTGCATGTCTTCAGCTTATTGTTTTTCCATTTGTTCAATCACGGCCTGAGTGACACCGGTGAAGGAGAAGCCTCCGTCGTGGAAGAGGTTCTGCATGGTGACCATACGGGTCAGATCCGAGAACATCGTGACACAATAGCGGGCGCAGTCATCAGCACTGGCATTGCCCAGGGGACTCATTTTTTCCGCATAACTGATAAATCCGTCAAATCCCTTCACGCCACTGCCTGCGGTGGTTCGGGTGGGTGACTGGGAAATGGAATTTACCCGCACTTTATTACGCACTCCGTAATGATAGCCGAAACTCCGGGTAACGCTTTCGAGCAGGGCCTTGGCATCCGCCATTTCATTGTAGTCCGGGAACACGCGTTGCGCCGCGATATATGTCAGGGCAACCACGCTGCCCCATTCGTTGAGGGCATCCATCTCCCACGCCGTCTTTAATACCCGGTGCAGGGACATGGCGGAGATATCCAGTGTCTTTTGGTTGAATCCATAGTCCATTTCGGTATAATGCCTGCCCTTGCGGACATTCAGGCTCATGCCGATAGAATGCAGGATGAAATCGATCTTTCCTCCGAAATGCTCCATGGCGCCTTCGAAGAGCTTCTTCAGGTCATCCATGTTCACCACGTCGGCCCCGATCACGGGCGCCCCCACCTGTTCAGCGAGTTTGTTGATCTCACCCATTCTGAGCGCGACCGGCGCATTCGTCAGCACCAGCTGTGCACCGGCAGCATGGCATTCGAGTGCGGTTTTCCATGCGATGGACTTTTCATCGAGGGCACCGAAGATGATGCCTTTCTTTCCCTTCAGGAGTTCGTGGGCCATAGTATTTGATGTTGCTGCAAAGTAAAGGCATTTCAGGTAATCTTCAGGAATAGGGTCATGCAATGGTCAGATCCTGACCGCGAATCCGAGGATCATCCCTTTCCTTTTTTCCGGGGTGGATCACCGGGCATTCTCCCTTCTTCGATCATCTCCCGGGCATTTTCCAGCACCAGGGCAGAAGGATTTGCACCACCGAGCATGCCGGCAATGGCCCTGATCCTTTCATCGCCCGACAAGGGCCGGATATTGGTGACAATGGCTCCACCCACTTCGTCTTTGTACACATAATGATGGGTATCAGCGCGTGCGGCGATCTGAGGCTGATGGGTGATCGAGATGACCTGGTGTCCGGCTGAAAGTTCTTTCATCAGGATGCCCACCTGACGTGCCGCCTCTCCGCTGATACCGCTGTCGATCTCATCGAAGATCAGGGTAGGCATGGATACGGAGCGGGCTACCAGCGATTTGATCACAAGCATAAGCCGGCTCAGTTCTCCACCGCTTGCCACCCGCTGCAATGACTCGAAACGTCCGGAACGATTGGCATCAAACAGGAACTGCACACGCTCGGATCCTCCTTCATATAAGGGCGCTTCCGTCAGCTCGACCTTCAAACGGGCATTGGGCATGCCGACACGGGCGAGCAACAGGGCGACCTTGTCGGCAAAGGGACCGGCCTGCGCCGTGCGGGCGTCACGTATACGCCGAGCCAATACCGTAGCCTTTCCGGACGCGGATTCCAGGGCTTTCTGCAAGGCGGAGAGTTCGGCTTCGGCATTTACCACACGGCCCACCCGCAAACGCAGGTCATCCCGGATCTGTAACAACTCCCCGGTCGTCCGAACACTATGTTTTTTCATGAGCCGGGCACCTACATCAATCCGGCGGGTCACTTCCTCCATACGCGCTGCATCCATGTTCACCCGCTCACTGATATCCGAAAGTTCGGCGCTGATGTCCTGGAGTTCAAGATAGGCCGACTGCATACGTTCCGCCAATCCGGGCAACCCGGCATGAACATTTCCCAATGCGCTCAACTGATTGAGCATCGTCTTCAGTTGCTGCACCACTGGCTGATCACTCTCCTCCAGTTCGTGGCAGATGCGAGACAGGGTTGCCTTGATCTGTTCCGCATGCGTGAGCGTTTTCAGTTCAACCTCGAGATCCTCTATTTCGTTGTCCTTCCAGCCGGCCTCCTCAAGTTCATCCAGCAGAAAGCGATGATAGTCAAGTTCCCTGGAACCCGCCTCCATCGTGGATTTCAGAGAGGTTAGCGCTTGTTGCAACCTGGCGTATTCGGCATGCACCGACCGATATTCCGCGAGCAGCGGTTCATGATCACACAATGCATCGAGGATGAAGCGCTGGAATTCGTTGCGGCCAAGGTCCAGCGTGTCGAACTGCAAATGCATATCGACCAGCAGGGCCGACAACTCATGCAACTGGGCAAGGTTGGCCGGCGTGTCATTGATGAAGGCGCGTGACTTACCATTGGCAGATAATTCCCGCCGGATGATCAACTCATCGGAGGCATCCATGTCCCACCGCTCCAGCAGGGCTTTGACATTCAGCCCGTTCACCCCAGTGAACAATGCCTCCACCACGGCCTTCTTATCTGAATCCCGCAAGACGGAACTGTCAGCCCGGGCTCCGAGCACCAGACCCAAAGCCCCAACCAGGATGCTCTTTCCTGCGCCAGTCTCTCCGGTAATGATGTTCAGATGATCCGTAAAGACCGCCTCCAGGGCATCGATGATCGCGTAGTTTCTGACGGATAACTTCGACAACATGCTGTAAAGTTAAGCACAAAGATGAGGTTCAGCCCAATCTGCCGGACACGAAAAAAGCGCCCGAAGAGCGCTTTTTTCACTATGTTTTACCGGT
The DNA here is from genome assembly GCA_903959965.1 of uncultured bacterium. GTDB lineage: Bacteria > Bacteroidota > Bacteroidia > Chitinophagales > Chitinophagaceae > Pollutibacter. Next base: position 9,011 of record CAJBZC010000045.1, on the reverse strand, counting down.
GATATGATCAGGGTTTGGGGTTGACCAATTCTTCATCCACCAGGATCCTGCCGCAGTTCTCACATACGAGTACCTTCTTGCGCTGCTTGACCTCGCTCTGACGCTGGGGAGGAATAGCATTGTAGCATCCACCGCAGGCGTCGCGCAACACAGGAACCACAGCAAGCCCGTTCTTGTAACTCCTGCGGATGCGTTCGTAGGAAGCCAGCAGACGCGTGTCCACCTTTTCACGGGCGGAGGCGGAAATAGCGCGGAGCTCGTTTTCCTCTTTCTCCGTTTCTGCAATGATCTTTTCGAGTTCTCCCTTCTTGTGCTTCAGATTGGTTTCCTTGGCTGAGAGTTCCTTGCGATGTCCTTCTAGGCCGCGGGCCTTCTCCTGGATCTCTTCAAGAGCATCCTTGATATGCTTTTCAGCCAGACGCATCTCGAGCGTCTGCATCTCTATCTCCTTGTTAAGCGCCTCGTATTCGCGGTTGTTCTTAACGTTCTCGCTCTGCTTCTCATAGCGCTCGAGCAGCCTTTTCGCCTCATCGATGATGGCCTTCTTCTGATCAATGAACTCGTTGATTCCATTGATCTCCTCTTCGCAACGAGTTACCCGGGCCGTCAGTCCCTGGATCACGTCTTCCAGATCCTTCACTTCCATTGGTAATTCTCCCTTCAGGATGGCGATCTCATCCAGTTTGCTGTCGATCCGCTGAAGGTTCATGAGCGAGGTGAGCTTCTCCTCTACGGAATATTCCTTAACGTTGGCCATTGGAGTGGATTAATGATAGTTGACCGGATTGGTACCCGATACTGATTTTAGGACTGCAAAGGTATAATTTTTTTTCGTAAGGATATGATATAGGAGATCTACGGAAGAATGTTCGCTTTCATAATGTCCGATATCTACGAGGAGCAGCCTTCCGTCTGGTTCAAAAAAATCGTGGTACTTCAGATCTCCGGTGAGATAGGCGTCCGCTCCGGCCGCTACCGCCCGCCCGATAAGAAAGGCGCCGGCACCTCCACAAAGTGCCACCCGCTGCACCATCTTCCCTGTCCGGGCACTGTGGCGCAACACAGGCAGTCCGGCGACCGACCGGGCATGGTCCAGGAAGGCAGCCTCCGTCAAGGCTTCGGGCAGGAGACCGATGATGCCCGATCCCACGCCGTGTAATTCATTTTCCAGTCTGAGGATGTCAAAGGCCACCTCTTCGTAGGGATGCGCCGCCCGCATGGCCGCCGTCACCCGTCGCTGCAGCCAGGCCGGGAACACGACCTCCCAGCGATGCTCGCGCACAGTCTCAGGAATACCTGTCGCCCCAATGAACGGATCAGACCCCGTTAGCGGGGTGAAGGTACCCAACCCATTGCTCGTGAAACCACAGCCCTCATAGGCACCGATCCGTCCCGCTCCCGCCTCGAACACCGCCCGGCTCACCGCCTCCAGATGACCTTCCGGGATCATGCAGACCATCTTCATCAACTGTCCGGGCATCGGCTGCAGGATCCTGCGATCCGTCAATCCGAACCGGTCGGCCAGCACACCGTTGACTCCGTCCATGACATTATCCAGGTTCGTGTGCATGGCATACACGGCCAGCTCATGACGGATGGCGAAGGCCGTCAGCCGCCCCGTCGGCTCATCCTCGTCGATGCGCTTCAGCCCCCGAAAGATCATGGGATGATGAGCGACGACGAGGTTACAGCCCCTGCGCACGGCTTCCTGCAGCACTGCATCGGTCACGTCCAGGGATATCAGCACGCCGCTGCAGTCGGTCGTCATCCGGCCCGTCAGCAGACCAGCATTATCCCAGGATTCCTGCAACGAAGGAGGTGCGACTGTTTCCAGCATGTTAATTATCTCGCCGATCGTCATGTCAGATGGATTGTTACGGCAAATTTGGGATTACTTTGTCGATTTATCACCAATTGCAATGTTTCGGATGACCAGATCCTTATCCCTGCTGCTGATGCTGTTCACCCTGAAAACCGTAGCTCAGACGGGGGAGAGCGACTGGGATGCCTATGTACTCGACATGAAGGGGAAGCCTGTTTCGATCGTGGTTGACCTCTCCCTGGCCTCCCGGGCCCCGATGAAGGACCGGACCATGGCCCTCGTAGTCAGGACTAAATTGCAACAGCCCCGCCCCGACGGTCAGCCCGCCGGTACAGAGATTCCGCGGCTAGACTCCCTGGAGGAGGATATCGTGAACAGGTTATCAAAAGCGACGGGAGCCGTTTATGCAGGGAGATTCACGCAGCGGGGCATCCGGGAGTTCTGTTTTTACGCCCTGGATTCCGTCGGTTATTCGGAGGCGCTGTTTGCAGCCTTCGCAGGCTATCCGGGCTATGAATGGCTGGGCAAGGGCGTAGCAGATAAGCCCTGGTCGAATTACTTTGACATGCTCTATCCCGCCCCCGATCAACTGGAACGGATGCGCTACCGCCGCCAGTCGGACGCACTCCGCCAAAGCGGAGATGCGCTGGAAAGACCGCGGCCGGTCGAACATCAATTGCGCTTCAAGACCCGGGTGGCCCGCGATCAGTTCCTGCGGCTTCCGGGCATGGGCGACTTCTCCATCATAGACCTGCCGGAACTCCCGGAAGAACGGACGGAGTTCCCGTTCAGCATAAAGATGCAAAGTCTAGGAATCCCGGACTACCGATACATCGATCAGGTCGTCATGTCCTTGAGGATCAAGGCCCTGGAGTTGAAAGGGAAATACGAGGGATGGTACTGCGACACCCTCCGCTGAACCCGGTCGACCGGCATCTGCCGCCAACCATCGAAAACCCTGGAAACAAGATGGCGGGGTGATTGCAACAGGAACGGGGCTCGTTATATTTGTATGACCTTATCCTATGTATAACTGCTTTTTCACCTCTTTGTGCCTGCCCCTGCAGGGGCCATCCCCTGAAATCTGCAAGATCTCTGAACGGGATAGTAGCAGTAGACCACAAACTGAACCCGACTGCTTCGTACAGCCCCTGATTACCAATTATTTGAACCTTGTAATTACCTTTGGCATGCCCTTTGGTGAATGTCTCTGGGATTTGACATTCCGCATGCAAACCACACAAAGAGAAACGGCTCCCCAGCGTGTCGCAAGCCGCCGTTCAATAAACCTGATATCATGAAATTTCGTCGGATGAAATACGGGATGATGCTCCTGATACTGCTGGTCGCCGGCACAACGGGTTGTAAAAAGGCCGTGATGGACAATGCCAGAAGAGTGCTGCTGGATCTGATGACGAACGGCCGCTGGATCGTGCAGACACTTACCGAATCAGGTGTTGACTTGTCCGGAGAATATGCCACCTGGGAGTTTCAGTTTTATGAAAACGGCACGGTGGACGGGTTGAACGGAACCCAGAAAGTGTCTGGGACCTGGGCGGTGGACGAAGTGAAACTCACCATCCAGTCGAACTTCCCCGCCGGAAGTCCGGCAGCATTGATAAGACTCTCAGAAACCTGGAACATCACCAAGACGACATTGACATATGTGGAAGCCAAACCTTCGAATACGAACAGGACCGCCTACCTGAAACTCGTACGAAAATGAGGAGGATCAGATAAGGGGAGATAGAAACACCCTGCCGTCAGACAGTTTCTGGCAACCAACACCCGAAAGGGCTCTCTGCCAACAGGCCATCGCGCCCTGGCAGAGATAATGAAAAAGCAAGGAAAACAGCCGTCAGCATGTTGTTGATGACCCATTACAGAAAGTTGTGCTCGAAATGCCGAATGTACAGGAATCAATCTGCCTCCTGGACGTTCGTACTTCTATTGCTTTTGTTGGCGCCCATAGCATCCAAGGCTCAGATCGTCGCAAGCAAGACGAGTGGATGTGGCACAGTGATCATTAATTTTCGGGATGCGCTGGCCAATGACCCGAATAAGGTCTATGAGTGGGATCTTGGAATTACAGGAGGCTCCCTTAGATACGGATACAATCAGATCGGAACTTACACCTTGCCTGGCACCTACAACGTGGTACTGAGGATTAAAAACAGCGCGGGAATCGTCATTAGCACATGGTCTGAATCCATCACCGTCTACCCTCCTCCAACCATTGATTTCAATGCTGATGATCCTAGCGGATGCTTTCCTCATACCGTGAATTTCACTGACAAAACCGTACCAGGCAACGGCAGCATCACTTTCAGAAGGTGGGTGTTTGGAAACGGAAATACCGAGGATAATGTAACCAATCCAACCCAGACCTACAGGAATTTGAGTGGTAACTTTCCCGTGACACTTCGTGTCATTCAAAGCAGTTGCCCGTCAGATACCTTTACGGTCACCAAAAGTGGATTTATCAATGTATCCGAAGGAGTGCAACCGGCTTTTATTGTGGAACCGCCTTCGAGTTGCAAACCTCCCATCAACATCCGGTTCATCAATAATACCCGCACAGGAGCAGGACAAACACTGAATTACCAATGGACATTTCAAAATGGAATACCGGCCAACAGCACAGCGAAAGATCCGCAAATACAATTTAGTGCGCCCGGTACATACAACGTAAGACTACGTGCCATCAGTAATCAAGGTTGTACAGATTCTATTGACCTGCCCGTGGTTATTCCGGCTTCAAATCTGACTACAGATTTTCAGATCATCAGAGACAGGATATGCGTTGGTCAGATTGGTGATTTCATGAACAATTCCAATCCCGCACCGGATCAGAGCACATGGTTTATAGGCAGCGACCCGGGCGTGACCGGTATCAATCTAAACCAGCAATTCAACAATCCGGGTGTTTTTTCTGTAAAATTGGTGAACAGCTACGGTACCTGCAAGGATTCAATCACAAGAACCATTACGGTAGTTGGGTCTCCTCCGATCAGTATAAACAGCCCCAACCGAACAAACTGCAGAGCTCCACATACGGTAGATTTTACGTACGGCGGCAGTGCTCCAGCGGACATTCTTTCATATACCTGGGAGTTTGGGGATGGTTCTCAACAGACAACCACCGTACCGACAGCCAATCACGTTTACAACCGCGTGGGAGCATTCCCTTTAGCGGTCAGTGTGAATGACAGATTTGGATGTTCACAACGTAAAATCATTGATAGCTTCGTCTTGATATCCCCCCCTCAATTCAGTCAGCTTAATCAACTGTACGACAGTGGATGTGTAGGCAAAGTCTTCAACCCTCAAATAAACATTTTTGCACCAGATGGTATTGCTTCATACTCATGGGACTTTGGGGATGGAAGTCCAGGATCTTCTTCGGCAATACCAAGTCATGTTTACACGGCGCCCAGCACAACACCCTACCCTGTTCGGTTGAGGATTACGACCAAGTCGGGCTGTGATACAACAACGACAGGAGCGGTATGGAGAGGACTTCAGCCGGTTGCCCCGGATTTCTCTGCTGCTCAAACGAATCTTTGCGCCGGTGATACGGCGAGATTTTCAAGTTCTTATGCAGGTAGTCCGCCAGTAACCGGCTGGTTCTGGGAGTTTGGTGACGGGGGGACAGCTAGAAGTCCAAATCCAGGATATCCGTACAACGATATCGGACGATTTACAGTCAAGCTAACTCTTTATAACAACGGATGTGCTTCCAACGTAGCTTCCAAGGTGAATTATATGACCCTGAGTGGAGCGAGGGCCACTTTCATTTACACGGTTGATTGTGCCAATCGAAGAAGCATCAACTTTGTCAATACATCAAGTGATGCTACCCAATATGACTGGGATTTCGGCGATGGAACTCAGCTTTCAAATGTTAGACACCCTGGATCGCACCTCTTTCCTGCATTGGACACTTTCCCGGTAGTACTCACAGTCACGGAATCAGGATGTGTAAACCGGCAGTTATTGAACGTAGTTTCTTTCGATGAAACTGCCAATTACACCACGAGTTATCCTTTCGGTGCGACAACTTGTACCGCCACAAACCTGGTGTTCACTGCTGTGGGAAGCAACCCTGATAATATAAGGCAATACGAATGGGATTTCGGAGACGGAAATTTCATCACAGGAAACAGAAGTTCATCAAATACGTACCCGGGTATTGGTGTCTATAATCCTCGACTAAGGATCACAGACAAAGCAGGATGCCAGAAAACATATGCCGGCCCGCCCCTGGGACTCGGTGGGCCAAGCCCATCCTTCAACGCCCCGGTACGGCAGGGTTGTGTTGGATTGATCGTGAATTTCACTGACAACTCCACCTTCAGTGGTTCTAATAATATCGTCAGCAGGGTCTGGGATTTTGGAGATGGTAACACATATACAGCCGGCCCCTCTCAAACATCCGTTACACATACTTATTCAGCCTCCGGGTCACATACCGTAATCCTTGTAGTAACAGATGTGAATGGTTGCTCCGAAACCAGGCGTCTGCTGAACTACGTCACCGTAACAGATCCGACCGTAACGCTGAGCGCCTCAGAAATTGAAACCTGTCCGGGAGCGCCAGTCCAGTTTACCAGCACCAAGTCTTCAGGCGGAGGCGTATTCAACTGGGATTTTGGTGATGGCAGGACCGGGACCAACCCAAGTCCGGTGCACATTTTCACCACACCAGGCCTGTACACGGTTAAGTTGAGGGTGCGCGATTTTGCCGGTTGTGATGCCCAGGATCAAAAAGTGGGGTACATCCGTGTCCAAAATCCTACTGCAGATTTTGAACTGAGTCAAAACTTTAGCAACTGCCCACCGCTGTCTCCTGTCTTTACATATAAAGGCACTTATGAAAAATCAATCAAATGGGAATTCGGAGACGGTGGCGTGTCCAATCTTCTTTCTCCAACACAGGTTTATCTGTATCCAGGCACCTACAATGCAAGGCTCATTGTAACAAGCCCTGGTGGATGCACAGCCACAGCAACCAAGACGGTTCAGATCAGGGGCCCTGTAGGTAAGCTGGATTACATAGAACGCACAGGGTGCGACAATTTGAGTGTCAACTTCAGGCTCATTAATGATTCAGACGTGGATGAAGTGATTTGGGATACGGATGACGGAACGCAAATCACCAGGACAAAAACATTTACTCATACCTATTCCAGGCAGGGTGTGTATAATCCAAGAGTCATTCTGAAAAATAACGCAGGGTGTATGATCCCCTACCCTGCAGGCCCTGCCATTAAAGTAGTCGGCATCACTCCGGATTTCAGCAGTACCAACGCCATCTTCTGCGAACAGGGTACGACCACCTTCACCAATAGCAGCACGTCCAATGGAACCATCGACAGATACCTCTGGGATTTTGGCGACGGAAAGACCTCCACACTGGCAAACCCTTCTCATTCCTACACTGCGGCCGGTGCTTATCCCGTCACCCTCAAAGTGTACACCGCAGAAGGATGTGAGAAACCGGTGACCAAACCCAGTTTCATCTTAGTCGCCAACAAACCAGATCCGGGCATCACCGGCGGAAATGCAGTCTGCCAGGAAGGGTCCCTGCAATTCAACGGCCTCGAACTGCCCGTTACCGGCCCACCCTCGCCGGTCACCTGGTTCTGGGATTTTGGGAACGGAAACACTTCCGCTGTACAAAATCCGCCAGCGCAAACCTTCAGAGCAGCAGGTCCCCAAAGGGTCGTACTGACGCTTACAAACAGTTACGGCTGCATTGGAACTGAAACAAAAAACATTACGATCCACCCACTGCCATCGACAGATGCAGGCCCGGATCAGACCATCTGTTTCAACAGGCCCGTGATGCTCACCGCCACCGGTGCCGCCACCTACGCCTGGAAAAGCCCGGCCACCGGACTCTCCTGCACCAACTGCGCCCAACCCACGGCCAATCCGCCCGTGACGACGATCTTTTACGTAACAGGGACATCATCACAAGGCTGTAAATGGGAAGATTCGGTCAACATCACCGTGATACAGCCCTCCATCGTGTCCATAAAATCCAGGGACACCATCTGTGTAGGTCAAAGCATCCAGTTAAAAGCCAGCGGTACTGCGCAATACAGATGGACTCCTGCCACCGGACTGAACAATCCCAACATCCCCAACCCGATCGCCACGCCTGCTGCTACTACAACCTACACCGTGACAGGCTCGGATCTAAAAAATTGTTTCACCAGCACACAGAACGCAACCATCGAAGTAATGCCATACCCTTCGGTAAGCCTGGGCAGCGACGTGACGGTTCCGGTGGGTACCCCTGTTCCACTTAACCCCGTATTCAGCGGGACGGGGAACCAATACATCTGGACACCGGTCGCGGGACTCAGCTGCACAAACTGTCCCAATCCAATCGCACAGCCCAAAGTGACGACCAGCTACAAACTGACCGTCACCAATCCCGGAGGATGCAGCAGTTCCGATGCCATGACCATCACGGTGCTCTGCGGCACGGAAAACCTGTTCATGCCCAACACCTTCTCCCCCAACGGAGACGGCTCCAACGATGTCTATTACCCCCGAGGCAAAGGCATCCAGACCGTCCGCTCCCTGCGCATCTTCAACCGCTGGGGAGAGATGGTGTATCGAAGGGATAACTTCAGACCGAATGACCCCGGCTCCGCCTGGGATGGCCGATACCAGGGCAGGGAACTGACACCTGACGTATTCGTTTATATGATTGACGTCGTCTGCGAAAACCAATCGATCGTCACCCTCAAAGGAGACATTGCGTTGATCAGATGATCCCCATACCCTGATATCCGTGAGATCCCTACACCCCATCATATCGGTTACCTTACTCCTCTTCCTGGCATGGATGCCTGGAAGCGGGAGGTCACAGGATCTCCACTTCTCCCAGTTCCATGAAGCGCCTCTTACACGAAACCCCGCGCTGGCCGGCCTTTTTTCAGGAGATTACAGAGTTCAGGGCGTATACAGAAATCAGTGGAACAGCATCTCATTTCCCTATCAGACGGGATCGCTGAATGCCGAGTATAAAAGAGCCCTGGCGAACGGCGAAGATTACCTGACGATGGGCATGCAGCTGCTTTACGACCAGGCCGGCACCGTTGCACTCACCACCTCACAGTTCCTTCCCGCCGTGAACTTTCATAAGTCACTCAGTTACCAGCGGAACACCTAT
>CAJBZC010000044.1 GCA_903959965.1 uncultured bacterium | reverse complement strand
TCATCGTGTTGCTCCTGCTCGGTCTGCTGATCGTATTTGGCGGAAGTAGTGCAGTGGCTCCTTTCATCTACACGCTTTTCTGATCTGCGCCAAATGAATCGTCCATCGAAGCATCAGCCGTTCGTACATGAACGCAATGGCTGATGCTTCGATTTGACATGAAGACACAACATCACTGATGAAAACAGTTAAGCATATTTTAATCATCCTGCTGATCACATGGGGACTGGCCGAGGTTGCCGTGCGCATTTTCGTGGTGAGGAAAGGCCATGCCGAGTATTTCGCCGGCAAGGCCTGGAGATACATGCTGCCTGTCAAATATGACCATTCATCCGCCGACTTTGATCCGCCCACGAATAATGGTTACCGGGTGTATGACAGTCTGCTGGGCTGGAGTCATGGTTCATGGCAGTCGGATGACAGCCTGTACTTTTCAGATGCGCTGGGATTTCGTTGCAGTAAGGACCGTTTTCAACAAAAACAAGCCGGACCGGAGCGATATGATATCGTTTGCATCGGAAACTCATTCACCCATGGTGATGCCGTGGCATATGAGGATACCTGGACACATCTCCTGTCTCAACAAACGGGCAGATCGGTGCTCAATATGGGTGTTGGAGGATATGGCATTGACCAGGCTATACTCAGGTTCATGCACCGCAGACCCGCCTGCGACACCGTCATACTCGGGATGGTATCCAACGATCTGGACCGGTCACTCACCTCCGTGTATAATTATTATCAGGGTGGCATTAAGACCAAACCAAAATTCAAATTCAATGATTCAGGATATGTCGTCCTCAATCAGCCATGCCTGACACCCGCCGAACTCGTACAACGACCCGCTTCTTCAAAAGCCATCGAAGTGTATCAGGAGATCGACGGATACAATGATTATCTCGGTAAGGAAACCAAGTGGTGGGTGCACCTGCAATCCATGCGCCTGTTGTTTAGCAGCATCGAACAGATGAAGCATCGCAAACCCTCCGCCTATCTTTCGGATGATGATCGACTGCGCTATTGTGTGAGCATCCTGGATGTATTCGGCAAGTATTGCAAACAGCAGGGGATCGTGCCCATTGTCCTCTTGATAGATAATGTTAACAGCATCAATGATCGGGAGAAATCCGGACAAAACACATGGACACTGCTAAGCTCAAAACTGGACAGCATAGGGATCAAGCACATGAATGGACAGGATGAGGCTATGGCCATCTATCGCCGCAAGCCCGCCGATCTCATTCATCCCGAAGAGCAAGTGCATTATTCTCCCGCAGGACATCGATTTCTGGCGGATTTCATTCAACAAAGACTCTGAACGCATTCAACGCATCGCATGAAAATACTGGTCAAATTTCCCACCCGCGGACGTGTCGACAGCTTCTTCCAGGCGCTGGATAAATATTATGAACTCGCCCATGATCTGGACCGCATGGAGTTCCATATCACCATCGACAAGGATGATGACTCGATGATGGCACCGGACGTCCTAAAACGGCTGGCCGGGTATCAGCATCTTTTTATCTCCTGGGGTCGAAGCCTAAGTAAGATCCACGCCATCAACCGCGACCTCAAAACGGAAGGATGGGATATCGTTTTGCTTGCTTCCGATGATATGATCCCCGTCGAAAAAGGCTATGATGAAGTCATTCGGGAGAAGATGCACCAGCACCACCCCGACACCGATGGCGTGCTCTGGTTCAACGACGGAAACAGGTCGGATCTGAATACCCTGACCATCATGGGGAAAAAATACTACAACAGGTTTGGATATCTATACCATCCGGGATATCGGTCGCTTTACTGTGACAAAGAATTCACCATCGTGGGAGAGCGCCTCGGTCGCCAGACATTTTTTGATCAGGTGATCATTCGTCACGAGCATCCTGACTACGGCTACGGCGACAAGGATCAGATACACGATCTGAATAAAATTAATAAGAACCGGGACCTGCGTCTCTTTCTCAAGCGTGAAGCAGCATATTTCGGGCTGGGGAATCCGGTCCGGAATTGGCTGGCAGGTTTCAGTTGGGAGATCCGTCATAACCTCAGGCTGATCCTAGGGAAGTAACACTGGATAACACATCGATCGACCCACATCCGGCAACACCTACACGTGTTGCCGGATTTTTTTTATTTACCAGATTCATTTTCAATTATTTAAAAATTCAAAGACTTGAATTTTCATAATGTGGAAAAAATACACGACATTCGCAATGTGTAAAAACTACACGTAATCGATTGCAATCACCCCGCCATGCGCGTCCTCACCATACTGTTCCTGCTTTGCTGGACGAATTCCATTAAAGCGCAACTGCTGTCCTGGACACCGGAATTCATTAGAGATACGGGGACGGCCTCCATGGAGATCATTGCAGATGCGAGTCGCGGGAATAAGGGGTTACAAGGCTATTCCAATCTCACCGATGTGTATGTGCACATTGGCGTCATTACTTCACTCAGCAGTTCTCCGACAGACTGGAAGTATGTAAAATTCTCGTCATTCAACACGCCAAATACCGCCGCCCGTTGTACCTCCCTGGGGAGCGACCGATGGAAGTTTGATATTGCCGGTGGCCTTAGGTCCTTCTTCAATATCACCAATGCCGGTGAGCGGATCCTGAGGATGGCGATCCTGTTCAGGAATGGGGCTGGGAGCCAGGTGTTACGCAACGCAGATGGATCCGACATGTACATTCCTGTGTACGATAATGGATACGCCATTCGGATCGACAAGCCCTTCCTTCAGCCATTGTACATTCCCAAACCGGAGGTGTTAAATCCTAAAGTGGGCGACAGCGTTGATCTGCAGGTGAAGGCCAGCAATACCGGAAGACTTCAGTTGTTTCTGAACAGTACCGCTCTTACGCCATCGACGCCCAATACCCAATCCCTGTCTGTGAAAGCCCGGATCAATACTTCGGGTACGCAGACCATCATCGCCATCGGAGACAATGGATTTGTGACGCAGCGTGACACCCTCACTTTATTTGTCGCCTCTGCCGCTCCTGAAGGCCCCGTCCCGGCCGGATTGCGCAACGGCATCAATCATGAGCCAGGAGATACATCGGTCACGTTGGTTTTTTTCGCGCCCGGTAAGTCATCCATACATGTCCTCGGGGATTTCAATAACTGGACCCAACGATCGGATTATCAGATGACCAAGGCGCCGGATGGCCGCCATTGGCTTCGGATCCGCGGTCTTACGCCCGGAGTGGAATACGGTTATCAGTTCCTGGTGGATGGTACGATCAAGGTGGCAGACTACATGACTGAAAAGGTGCTGGATCCCTGGAATGACCCCTTCATCCCGGTATCCACCTATCCGGGACTCAAGCCTTATCCGACCGGAAAGACTACCGGGATCGTTTCTGTGTTACAGACGGCCAGGCCGGGCTACACATGGAAGACCACATCTTTTAATCGGCCTGACAAGCGGAACCTGGTGATCTATGAACTCCTGCTGCGGGATTTCCTGTC
>CAJBZC010000043.1 GCA_903959965.1 uncultured bacterium | reverse complement strand
GCGAGGAATCTTGTATTCTCCTGTCATTTCGAGCGCAGCGAGGAATCTTGTATTCTCCTGTCATTTCGAGCGCAGCGAGGAATCCTGTATTCTCCTGTCATTCCGAGCGCAGCGAGGAATCTTGTATTCTCCTGTCATTTCGAGCGCAGCGAGGAATCCTGTGTAAATCAATGAAAATCAATATATAACCAAAAATATATGACAATCACAACAACACCTAAGACCAGATCTGCTCTGTATTGACTACAAAAGAAAAATCCATGGCACGAAGATTGTTAAGGTCAATGCAACTTTGTTTCTTTGCGGCCTCGCAACCGAAAAATCGGCATGAGACTTGATTACCTTTGTCTGTAACACACAAACCCTGAGCTATGAGCAATTATTCGTCCATGACACCGCCATCGCAGACACCCCAGAAAGATAACCGGGGACTGATCTACGGCATCCTCATCGCCGCCCTGCTGGGGACCTGGGGATATATCATCTACGACAAGAGCCGTACGAAGGAAGAGATCGAAGGAAAAGACATGCAATATGCGGCACTGGATTCTTCCAAGACCGCCATCCAGCGCGAATACGACGACGCACTGCTCCGCCTTGACGGCATGACGAGCACAAACGTCCGCCTGGACAGCCTGGTGAAGAGCCGGGATACGGAACTCGCTGCGATCAAGACCCGCATCCGCACCCTCGTCACCAAACAGAACGCCTCCGCCATCGAACTCAAAGAAGCCCGCCAGCTCATCAGCCAACTCAATGGTAAGATCGACGGCTACCTTGAAGAAATCGAGCGCCTGCAAGGTGTCAATGAGCAACTGACACAAGACAACCAGACCCTCACCCAGGAGAAAGGGCAACTAAACCGCGACCTCAGTTCCGTCAAGGAAGAAAAGGCCGAACTGGCCGATAAAGTCGATGTCGGATCTACCCTCCACGCCTCCCGGTTCAACCTGGCAGCCGTAGATGTTCGTAACAGCGGCAAGGAAAAAAGCACGTCAACGGCCAAGAAGGCCGACAAACTGCGGATCTCCTTTGACCTGGATGAGAATTTGATCGCCCCCAGCGGCAACAAAGACCTCTATGTGATCGTCACCGACCCGATGGGCAAGGTGGTGAAGGAATCCGGACTTGGATCCGGCAGTTTCAACACCCGCAAGGAAGGCGCAAAGGAATTCACCAACAAGGTAAATGTCAACTACGAACAAGGCGAGCGAAAGAATGTGAGTTTCGACCTGCAGCAGGTCGACAAATATGTCCCCGGTAATTATAAGGTGGAAGTGTTTCATAATGGCTTCCGCATCGGAGAAGGTACGATCGTACTTAAGAAAGGCGGACTGTTCAACTAATCAGCATACGCTTACCAATGAAAAAGGCGCAGGATTTCCTGCGCCTTTTTCGATTAGAAGATCGCCCGCAGCTGTGCCCTACCTGTGTGCACCGTGCCGCTGCTGCCGGACTGTCGCCCTTCGTACTGCATCGACAATTCCAGGAAAGAAGTCAGTCTTCTGGTCAGATCGACCGACCATAGGCGGTTGCGACCTGGCTGTAAACCGTCAAGCATCAGATAGGCTACCGCCGTTTGCGGCGGACTGTCATACTTGATGCTGTTGAGGGTGAATCTGGCCGTCAATGCGGTCTTGGATGGCAGGTTGTATTTCCATTCCGTTTGCAAGGCATCCGAAATTGAACGTTCCACCCCGATCTGATTGTGACGATTCGTGTGCACATAGGCGGCTTGCGCCCGGAAATTCGTCCCCCGAGTGTAGATCAGCCTGGGTTCCACTGCCTGCCCCTTCACCCGATAATTTCGATTGGCAAATCCGGGCGTTTCCAGCCCATGGGTCGTTCCCCGAGCCAGCAGCTGCAGACTCCAGCGGCGGTCCGGATTGTAGCGAGCCCGGGCGTTCCAATCATTTACAGATCGCGTCTCATAGCCGTATGACAGAAAGGAACGACCGTCTGTCCGCACATTGTTGACATCAACGCCCCAGGTCTGGCTGCTTCGATTGAAAGAGAAAGAATTTGAAAAAACCCGATCCAGGGTGATCAGCGAACTGTCTGCCAGCGGATCGGCGAAAGGATCAAAGGACGCGAGTCCTTCTGCGATATTCTTCCGGGCCACCTGCAGGTTACTCTGTAGCCATGTTCGGGCGAACACCCATCGAAGTCCCTGCTGTTTGGTTCCGATGGCCGCCCGCGGATTAATGACTACACTGTAGTTAAACTGCAGATAATTAGCCCGGATAAATCGGGTAGATGGGGTGAAAACACGGATGAATCTTGCCTGATCCCGAAATTGCGCCACTTCGAATTCGTTCAATTGCTGCAGGCCATCGGCATTATAATCGATCCAGGCATATTCTCCCTGACCGGTCGGCACTTCGAGATAGGTGAAATCCCGACGCGGCTCCTGACCTGTGCCCAGTTCATACAACATATTCCCTGCGATGGCGCCCTTCCAGAGATTGGTGTTGTATTCCAATCGGCCGAGGATGGTCTCGTCGGACTGAGACCCCGATAGCGTGGGATTTTGCACATCCAGTCTCCGGTAGGTGGTTGCCAGTCTGAACTGATGGTGTTCCAGACTCATCAGTGCCCCGCTGAAGCCAATATTATGACTTCGATCCGCCCGTTGCATCTGCCCTGCAACGGGATACCGGTCAGATCGGGTAAAATAGTTGATGCCCCAGCGATCCGTTTTTTGTTCCGGTGATTTCAGCCAAAGCTCCAGGACATCAAAAGAAAAACTCATGGGATCGAGGCTGTCACTGACCCGATACCGGCGTTCATTATGTTCCAGATCATATCGAAGTCCGGCCTCCATCCCTTGCCATTTCGGAAGACGTCGAATGATGCGGACCGAAGGTCTGAGAAAATACCCGGTCTGATCGGTGGCTGATAGTCCCGTGTGCCGAAAGCTATTCTCCATCCGCCAGGATCTATGCTCCAGCTTATGAAGTAGTTCTTGTCGGAATGCCTGCTCACCGGTGGTTCGATGGAGACCTGATACCGAATAAGAAAGCATATGCTGCTCCCCCTCCCGGATGGATGCGGAAAACCGGTACAGATCCTCTCCCGCCGTGACGGGCTGAATAGGTAGTCCCCAGTCGCGGTTGAACTCAACGTCGCGCAGTCGCTCCACGGGTCTGAAGTTGGCATCGACATGCTCCATGTATGCTTCGAATCCCATCGATCGGCTGGCTTTCCCGCGCAGCGGGGCTTCTTGCCTGTACCCGGCACGGGCAGCGAGACCGGGGTCATCCCCCTTGTCACGCGCAGACAGGCGATTTACATCGAATACACTAAGGGCCAGATCTCCCGCGAACCGTCCATACCGTCCGACCTTCTGGTCGATCCCGGCTGTGAAGACCTGCTGGCTGCGCGGCGCCACCAGCAGGATGGCCGGCTCGAACTGGCCGGTAGGCCGGCCGGTCGACGGGTCAGGCGGCGACCACCGGTACACTTTTCCGTTGGCGGTGGAGACGGGATCTGGCAGGTAGTTTCCGCGCCCGGCGCCGACGTCCATAAAGGAGAGGTTGTACAAGACAAGGGTGCGATCCTGGCTGAACACATAGAAGGTGTCGCGTCGCCCGCCGGGAAGAATTGTATCACGACGGGCGTAGAGAATCTTTCCGGCAGCGAAACTGTCCACCACGGCGGAGGGGAAGAATGCCTTGCCCACGCTGTCGCCGATATTGGCCAGAAACTGTCTGCGCGGGGCATCGAGTGTCATGTTAACAGGAGCATTTTTCGCATCCTGATTGATAAAAGCGCCGACCCGGATCGTAGTTCGGTCTTTCAGCTTTAGTTCATCAGACAGGTAGAATTGTGCGTTGAGGTAATTACGATCGGCATATTCGAATTCGATCTGGATGCGTTTGTCGCGGGTGATCATCTGTCTGGGGGTGAAGGTCACTTCGGCTGTGTTGTAGTTTATCACATAATCCTGATCCTGACCGCGTTGTAGCTGGATGCCGTCAATAAAGACACGTTCGGTACCGGCGAGTACGATAAAGAAAAGCTCTCCGTTGGCGCCGGTGAGTCTGTATGGCCCTTGGTTTCCTTCGATTCCCTGGAAGATGTTCCGGGTGAATTTACCGCGGGCAACTGCGGCGCTGGCAACGAGTTGGTTGACAGCGCCTCTTCCATGTCGGGTTTCGCCTTCGAAGACGGCGCCTTGCAGTCGTTTATAAAAGTTCAAATACGGGGATCGGTCGCGGCGCATGTCAAAATCCCCAAGGGTCAGGGATTTACCATCCTTGGAAAACCGCAGCTGTACCTGATCGAATTCATTGAGATTTTGGGTGTTTCCGTCGGGTTGTATAGGGATGTTGTTATCTGTGATGGCGGCGGCGACCCGGATGCTGTCGCCCAGGTATCCGTTGAGTTGAAGGTTGAGGGTCGAGTTCAGCACCGGGTCTTGTCGGTTACCAAAGGCGATGCCCCGTCCGAGGGATCCGTTGTAGTTCATTCTTCCGCCGTCGGTCCATTCATCGGGGATATTTCGTGTCGGCATGCGGAGCGGAGCGATCACAAACTTACCCATGACGGAATCGAAGCCCATTTGCCGGCGCGGAGCATTTAGGCGGTAGGGGAAAACGCGGAAGGTAACGGTCACCGAATCCAACGACGCTGGTTTCAGCCAGAATAACATGGCATCGACCGCGTCCAAGCTCCACAGGGAGTCGGGGATCTCTGATATTCGCATGCTACCTGGAATGATGCTAAGGCTATCAAGCCGAATAACCGACATTCGGGTGGGCACCCTTTGCTGTCGTTGGTTGGAGGACGTAGTTGTCTGCCCGCAGACGGATGTTGCGATGAGCAGAGAGATGGTGAAAAAGGATATGGATTTCAGTTTCTTCAAAGGTG
>CAJBZC010000042.1 GCA_903959965.1 uncultured bacterium | reverse complement strand
TATGCGACGCTCAACCAGCTCACGTCCAGCAACCGTTTTCCGCAGATCGCCAATGTGCAGGAACAGTTCCTGCCTAATAATTTCTACGATGTCAGGGTGCGCACATCCATGCCGATCCTCAATCCCGAAATCAGGATCAACCGCGACATCAAGTCAAAACAGGCAGACCTGTCTCAATCCGAGCTGGATACTTATCGCCGCGAGTTAGTGAGGGAAGTCAAATCGGCCTATTATGATCATCTCGCGACGGTCCAGGCGATCGGAATCTGGACGAGCACACTCGCGCTGGTGGAGGAAGGCCTTCGCTATAATCGTTCACTACTGGCGAACGGGAAGGGGCTGCCGGCGCAGGTTGCGAGGTCAGAGGCAGAAGTGGCGTCCGTGTTGGCGCGACTCGCATCGGCGCGCAGCGACCGCCGGAATACTGCTGCGCGCATGAATTTTCTGATGAACAGGCCGTTGACGGACAGCATTCAAGCGATTGATCAGGAACTCCCCCTCGACGCACTCCAAATGCTGTCAGATACCGCGACTGCAGGCGTACGCGGTCGGGAGGAGTTGAAGACGCTTGGCATCGCCACCGGGATCAGCCGGGATCTGGTACGCCTTAGTGAATCATACCGGAAACCCCGGCTGGCGACTTTCGTGGACCTGGCCGCACAGGGTTTCAATTTCAAGGTCGATAAAAAGTCATTTTTCTACTTGGGTGGTCTGTCGTTGCAGATGCCTATCTACACCGGCGGCCGGAATCGCCTCAAGGCCGATCAGGCGGCGCTCGATCTGAAATCCCTCGAACTACGCACGCAGTATGTGACGAGTCAGCTGGAACTCTCCGTACTCGTTACACGCAACGCAGCGCGCGACGCCTATCAGGCATGGCAGGCTTCGCAGCAGGAAGAACGGGTCTCGATCCAATACCATAAGCTGGTGGACAAGGGCTATCGCGAAGGCGTCAACGGTTATATTGAGTTGTTGGAAGCCAGGAACCAGCTCAGCTCTTCCCGCATACAGACAGCGATCCGAAAATCCGCACTGCTCAAGGCGCTGGCTGCCTGTGAGCGGGAGACGGCCTCTTTCAAACTACCCAATTCAACACCCTGATATGAGAAAGATATTCTTCCTGATCATTCCCGTCCAGTTCATGTTTTCCTGTGGCGAGGGCCGGAAAGAGGCGAAAACGGAAACTGCCGCATCGGATACGATCCCTGTACGCATCGAGCCGGTCTCGGCCTTTGGTGACACCTCCAGAATCAGGATATCCGGCCTGCTGCATACGGAGGATGAGTTGCGCCTCTCTTTCAAGATCGGTGGGGTGATCGCTGCGGTGTCGGTCGAGGAGGGTCAGCGTGTACGCAAAGGGCAGTTGCTGGCCACCCTCAATGCCACGGAGATCGATGCGCAACTGCAGCTGGCTTCGATCCAGCTCGAAAAGGCACAGCGCGACAATCAACGGGCGGAAAACCTCTATCGCGACAGTGTGGCGACTTTGGAACAGGTGCAGAACAGTCGGACTGCCGTGGCAGCTGCCAAGGAGGCGCTGAAACAGGTCACTTTCAATCGACAACATGCGTCAATTGTCGCGCCGACGGACGGTTTTGTGATCAAGCGGATGTCGAATTCCGGAGAGATGATCTCGCCAGGCATGCCGGTGGTCGTCATCGGTGCCCTGGGTGGTGGGAGTAAATGGGTGTTGAAGGCGGGGGTATCGGATCGTGAGTGGTCGGCCATCCAGCCGGGAGACCGCACGGCCGTAACCTTTGACGCCTTTCCGGGTCGTTCCTTTCCGGGTGTTGTCGCCACAAAAGCATTGGCGGCGGATCCCGCCAATGGGACGTTCATGGTGGATCTGCGCGTAGATTTTGGATCGGAGAAGCCGGCCACCGGTATGTTCGGTCGCGCCGAAGTGATCCCGTCGGTGGTGCGTGAGGGTTACAGCATTCCTTATGAATCGCTGCTGGAGGCGGACGGCGAAAAGGGTCATGTGTTTGTGACCGACGACCGGAAGACGGTGCGGATGGTGGAAGTCACCATCGCTTCGCTCACGCAGCAGCGCGTGTATATCCGCTCAGGCCTGGAGGGTCATCCCTATGTGGTCACTGCGGGCAGTCCCTATCTGAAGGATGGATCACCCATCCGTGTCAGGGACTGATCAGATGTTAAATGACAGGTGTCGAACCCCAAATCCAGCGCCATGCGACTTACCGCATTTTTTGTCCGGAATCCATCCTTCACGATCCTATTCTTTCTGATGCTCACGGTCGTGAGTGTCGTATCCCTTGTTGGCATGCCGCGGGCGGAGGATCCTGAGATCCTCTCACCGGATTTCCCGATCGTGGTCCTTTATCCCGGCACGACTCCGCAGGATATGGAGGAACTTGTTGTCAAGCCCATTGAAAAGAAGATCGGTGAGTTGGAGGATATCCGGAAGATCAACACGACCATCAATAATGGTGTGGCCGTGATCTATGCCGAGTATCGGTATGATAGTGATCGCGACGATAAATATCAGGAACTGGTTCGGGAGATGAATGCTATCCGGGATGAGCTGCCCGCAGACCTGATGAGCCTTGAAGTGCGCAAGGTGTCTCCGAGTGATGTGAACATCCTGCAGATCGCCCTGGTATCGGATAATGCATCGGATATTACTTTGAGGAAATTGGCTGAGCAACTCAAGACGGAGCTGGAAACTGTGCCGTCTTTGAAGAAAGTTGCCTACCATGGTGTTCCGGATCAGCAGGTGCGGGTGGACATCGATCTGGACAGGCTCGCCAGGATGGGTATTCCGCTCAATTATGTCCTGGCAAGCATTGCCGGTGAGGCGGCGAATATCCCGGCCGGCAGTCTTCGGGCGGGCACAAAATCATACAATGTAAAGACGAGCGGCAAGTATGCCGATCTGGAAGAGATCGAGAACACGGTAGTGTTTTCTGGCGGTGGCAAGGTGGTGAGGCTTCGTGATGTCGCCACGGTCGGGGCCCGTGCTTCTGAACGAAAGCATATTACCCGGCATAACAGTCACCGGGCTGCATTGGTCACGGCGGCGATGAAGACCGGCGGGAACATATCCCAGACCAATGCTTCCTACCTGCCGATCCTCGACCGTTTCGAACGGAAGCTGCCGGCCAACGTGGCGATGGTTCGCGCCTTTGATCAGGCCGATAACGTGCATCGGAGGTTGTCGGGACTGGGTTTAGATTTTATGATCGCGATCGGACTGGTGTTTTTCACGCTGATCCCCCTGGGTTGGCGGGCTGCCTCCATCGTGATGATGGCCATTCCGCTCTCGCTGGGTCTGGGCATCGTTTCCCTGGATCTGCTGGGATTTTCGCTCAATCAGCTTAGCATCGTGGGTTTTGTGGTGGCGCTGGGGCTGCTGGTGGATGACAGCATCGTGGTGGTGGAGAACATCGAGCGATGGTTACGGGAGGGACATACGCGCAAGGAGGCGGCCATCCGCGCGACGGGTCAGATCACGCTGGCGGTGATCGGCACGACGGCCACGCTGGCCATTGCCTTCATGCCGCTGGCCTTTTTGCCGGGTGGTTCCGGTGATTTCATCCGCAGTCTGCCGGTGGCGGTGATCTCTGCGGTGCTTGCCTCCCTGTTGGTATCATTGACGGTCATTCCATATTTGTCGGGCGTGATCCTTAAATCGCATGCTGATCCTGCCGGTCACATTTTCCTGAGGGGGCTAAAAAAGCTCATATCTGCCAGTTATACGCGTCTGCTCGAATGGGCGTTGCGGCATCCCTGGAAGACCTTGACGGCGGCGATGGTCCTCTTCATCTGCTCACTGGGCGTCTTCGGGATCATAGGTTTCAAGTTGTTCCCATCTTCGGAAAAACCTCAGTTCCTGGTGAATGTGAACATGCCTTTGCAGAGCAATCTGGAGGCGACGGATGCCATGTCGCGACTCATCGAGCGCGATATATTGCAGGTGCCGGAGGTGGAGCATGTGACTGCGAATGTGGGCAAGGGCAATCCGCGGATCTATTACAACGAGATCCCGGCCAATGATAAATCAGATTACGCGCAGCTTTTTGTTCAGTTGAAGAAGGAGGTGAACGCGCGCGACAAGAAGCGGATCATTGAAAACCTTCGGGTTCGTTTTTCATCCATTGCCGGTGCGAAGATCGAGGTGAAGGATTTCGAGCAGGGGCCGCCGGTGGATGCACCGGTGTCCATCCGGATCATCGGCGATAATCTGGATACGCTGCGTGCATTGGCGGACAGGGTTGAAGACACGCTGCGTCGGGTACCGGGTACTATATATGTGGGCAACGACCTGGATGTCATGAAGTCGGATCTGCGGGTGCGCATTCATACGGAGAAGGCGCGTGCCATGGGCATCCAGACGGCTGATATTGACCGCACCATCCGACTTGCCGTCTCTGGCATTCCGATCGCCCGATATACTGATGCGGAGGGAGAGGATTATGATATTGTGGTGGGCACTGCGCAGCGGGGATATGCCACCCTGGCCTCGCTGGATGGGATCTTTGTGAACAATGCACAGGGTACACCCATTCCTTTGTCACAGGTGGCGACGATCGGCTTTGAGACCTCTCCACCTGTGATCAAGCATTTGGACAGGCAGCGATATGCGGTGGTCAAGTCGTTCATGGCGCCGGGTACGCTGGCGGAGGATATCAACCAGGCATTTCTGGTTCGCATGGAGGGCTTTCCGATGCCGGCAGGTTATCGATTTGAGCTGGCGGGTGAGCGGGAGCAGCAGCAGGAGGCTTTTGGCGGAGGTTTCAATAAGATCGTCATCGCCACGATTTTTCTGTTCATCATGGTGCTGGTGCTGGAGTTCAGGACGCTGAAGAGTACGCTGATCGTATTGTCTGTGATCCCGCTCGGCGTGATCGGCGGGGTGGGCATGCTATGGGCGACGGGTAATCCGATGTCTTTTGTGGCCATCATTGGTTTCATTGCGCTGGCGGGGGTGGAAGTCAAGAACAGCATTTTGCTGGTGGATTTCACCAATCAGTTGCGGCGGGATGGCATGGGGCTGGAGGATGCCATCCGGGAGGCCGGGGAGTTGAGATTCTTGCCGATCGTGTTGACGAGTCTGACGGCGATCGGCGGGTTGATCCCGATTGCGTTGAACACGAATCCGCTGGTATCGCCTTTGGCGATCGTGCTGATCGGTGGATTGATCTCTTCGACGCTGCTGTCGCGGATCGTGACGCCGGTGGTGTATAAGTTGATCCCGCCGCGGGTATGAAATTTATATTTAATTTGTGGTCATGATCACCACCACGCTGTCTGCATTCCGAAAGGATATGAAAAGCTATCTCGAT
>CAJBZC010000041.1 GCA_903959965.1 uncultured bacterium | reverse complement strand
GGACCCGCCGTCAACACCACCGTCGAATTAAATAGGAATCTGGCGTGTGAAGAGATGTAAAACGACGGGGTCTTGTCGGCATCCTCCGAATTCAACCACAGCAAACCCGCCATCAGCATCAAGCGATTCCGATCGCCAAAACTCCTGTCAATTCGCAGATCAAATTCAACCCCCTGCGTCTGAACAGATGAGAGATTGGTAGCCAGCGCATACGTCGCTCCTGAAACCAGGTTTGATTTCCTCGGCATCTGCACATATGGTGTCGGCGTCCAGTCGATCAGATCGCGCTGATCCCGGCGAAACAACGTAGTGGACATTTTCAACCACGACGCTACCCGATAGTCTGCGCCCGCTTCATGACTCCAGGATCGCTCTGTCCGCAGGTCCGGGTTGCCAATGCTGCCGCTGCTGACCACGCTCTTATTGTAATTATTATACCGCTCGGTGAAATCTGCATCCCGAATGCCCTTGCCGGACGAGGCCCGCAGCGTCACCCGGCCCGCTGTCCATGAGGCGTTCACCTGCGGAACCAGCACGGAACCATAGTTCCCGTCCCAGTCGTACCGAAGGCTCTCATTCAGATGCAGGCCGAAGGGCAGCCGGTGCGTGGCCACAACATACGCCGCCGCATGAGGCAGGTCATGATTGCCACGATCATTCGATCGGATCCGCTTTTCGATGAACTGAACACCCGTCGTGAAGGTCGTCCGATTCCCCGCCGGAACAACGGCATAAACCTGAGAAATGAATTGGCGGGTCCTGTTCTGGTTCGGGATCACCGCCGGACGGAAACTGTACACATCCTCCAGCATCTTGAAGGCGGCATCGGTATGCAACGTGAAGCCCTTGAGACGTCCCGATACCTGCAACTGATGCCAATAAGCGTCCACTTTCTCCCTCGCCGTATCGCTTGCAAAAGTGGTATAAAAGTTCTGGGCGTTGAAATCCCGGAGGTCCGCAGCCGTGCGGAAAGACATGCGCCAACGATCATTGAACTGATGCCCGAGTGCCACCGATACCGACCGGTTATCGAAAAAACCCCGGGTACCCCGTAGTTGCTGGCCGTCGGCATGCTGCCGGAAAAGTCCCGCAGAAACACTGGTGCGCGCGCCGCGCATCCGCCACCAGGCATCCGCATTCAACAAGCCGAACTGGCCCGCCTCCCATCCCGCCGTCCACGCATGCTTCCGCTCCTGGTCGGTATGACGCGCCGTCTTCGTCAGGATATTGATCACTCCCCCGATCGCATCAGACCCGTGGATCGAAGCCGCCGCCCCCTTCAGGATCTCAATCCGCTCGATCTCAGACAAATGAAGGGGGATGTATCCGTTGAAATGCCCGGTGAGCGGATCGTTCAGCCGAACACCATCGATCATCACCAGTACCTGCTGGAAGGTGCCGCCCCGGATGATGATATCTGCCTGAGAACCCTGCGGACCACGCTGCTGTACCTCCACACCGGGCAGATACCGAAGTACCTCATCCACCGAGGTGACAGGAAGTTTGCGCAACTCCGATCCCTGAATCGTCACCATGTTCCTCCCCGTCTCCCGCTCATGCTGGGCCTGCAGGGAAGAAGTGATCACGATGGTGTCGAGTGCACGTTCCTGCGCCCTGGGAGTGATGGTGAAAAAAGACGCAATTAGTATGATTGATATATTACGAAACATCACAATAATTTCCGCGAAGATAACGGCTGTCAAACTGCCGACTTTCGTTTGAATGCCTGATTTGACATTATGCTACCTTTGCATCATGTCGATCCACAGAAGAAAATTCCTCGGACTGGCCGCCCTCGGGAGCGGACTCATCAGCGCAACGAATCGCCTGGAATCCATGCCCGCAGCGATAGACAGGCTCCGGCCTTTGAAGGCATCCGTCGTACCCATTACCATCGACGAACGCAAAGATCGCATCGCCCGGGCGCAGCAACTGATGGAAAAACTCCGGATCGACGCCATCTTCATGGAAGGAACCGCATCTTGTTTCTATTTCACGGGAATGAGATGGGGCCAGAGCGAACGAACTTTCGGACTGCTCATCCCCGCAAAGGGAAAGATCGCTTATATCTGTCCGAAATTTGAGGAAGACAGGGCCCGTGAACTGATAAATCCGGCCTTTGGTGATGAAGTCAGATGCTGGGAAGAAGAACAAAGCCCCTTTGAATTGATCCGGAACATCGTGCGCGACCGCGGTATTCGTTTCCGCAGGATCGGCATCGAGGAACGCGTCCGCTTCTTCATCGCCGATGGCATACGTAAAGTCAGTCCGGGCTTCGACATCATCGACGCCACACCCGTGACCGCCGGACTGCGCATGCACAAAAGCCCGGCCGAGATCGCCCTCATGCAATACGCCAGCGATGTGACCATCGAAGCCTACAAGGCCGCATTCGCCACCATACGCGATGGCATGTCTCAATCCGAGTTCAGCGCCAATCTTTCCGCGGCTTTCCGAAAACTCGGCTACACCGGCGGTGCCCTCATTTGTGTCGGGAAATTCTCCGCCATGCCCCACGGCAGCATCAAGCCCCAGATCATCCGCGAAGGAGATGTGCTGCTCGTTGATGGCGGCACCAGCGTCGAGGGATATGCCTCCGATATCACCCGAACCATCGTGGTAGGTAAAGCCTCCCAACGTCAGCGGGATGTCTGGAACCTGGAAAAGGAAGCCCAGGATGCCGCGTTCAACGCCATAAAGGTGGGCGCCACCTGCGAATCCGTGGACGCAGCCGCCCGCGCCGTGATCGAAAAAGCAGGCTTCGCCAAGAACTACGGACTGCCCGGACTGCCGCACAGAACCGGCCACGGCATCGGACTCGAAGGACACGAATGGACCAATTTCGTCAAGGGAAACAAGACCCTGATCGCTCCGGGCATGTGCTTCAGTGACGAACCCACCATCGCCATCCCCGGAGAATTCGGCATCCGCCTGGAAGATTGTCTTTATGTGACTGAATCAGGACCAATATTCTTCTCCAAACAAAGCGTGTCCATCGATCAACCCTTCGGCTAAGGACACTCACTCATCCTGATAAAGCGCCGCAATGCGCTCCGCAAGCTGACGGGGCTGCCCTTCGTTCCGATTGGTAAGGGCCACGATCATCATCTTCCGGTCGGGATATAAGAGTATGTGATTCCTGAATCCCATCGTACTGCCGTCGTGATGAGGATATGAAGGACCGGAAGGATTATCCAGGTGCCAGCCATATCCATAATCTATCTGCTGACCGTCATTCAGCATGGCCTTAGACCAGGCCTGCCGCTGCAGGGTATCAGAGATCAGACGATAATGCCAAAGAGAGGAAACCCAGGTGGCCAATTCTGCAGGATTGGAATAGATGCCCCCATCACCCAGCACGGCACTGGTCTGACTTTGATCGGTTTTGATCCACCCCTCAGCCTTTCTGGAATGCCCATAAGCCCGATGATGGACGGAAGAGAGCCCTTCCTCAAATGCCACGGTCGTCCGCATGCCGACTGGCCTGAAGATGCTATCGTGAAGTACGTCCGCAAATCTGGCACCCGTAACGCGCTCTGTGATAAGCGCCAACAGTGCATAGCCCGTGTTACTATATTGATACTT
>CAJBZC010000040.1 GCA_903959965.1 uncultured bacterium | reverse complement strand
GTACTGATGATCCATATCGGCGGATATCCCGGGAGATATGCGCCGAAGGCCCGGATGCTGTTGCAGGAACATCGGCCGGGGCTTTTCATTTCCGGTCACTCTCATATTCTGAAAGTGATGCACGACGCCAAGATGGATTGTCTGCATATGAACCCGGGTGCTGCCGGCAAGCAGGGCTGGCACAAAGTGCGCACGCTGTTACGCTTCACGGTGGATGGCTTGGATATTCGCGACTGCGAGGTGGTGGAGATGGCACATTAGGTCCATATGGGCACAGGATCGAACCTCAGGCCCAACAGTGAATTTCGGGCATCAACATTCAACAGCCGATTTCCGGCTCAATCCGGCAATATGTGGTGGTGAGATGACTAGGAATTAACCCAAATTACCTTCATGTAGTCAGCAATTATGCATATTTCATCGATGAAAAAAAAATCAGAACATTTTTTGAAAAATGATGTTCTGACATTTAACGAGGCTTGTATATCATGCACAATAACTGTAATCATTGCCCTGACCGGCAAACAGCTGTGCGCCCAAAAATGGGCATAGCGTCCTGGCTCCTGCTGGCGCTGTTACCGAAGTGTCCATTCTGCATCATGGCGTTCACCTCCACGGCCATCCTTTGCGGGGAAGGGGCGATAACGAATGTTTCTCGTACACACAATTCTCCACTGACCATCTCAATAACCGCGGTACTGGGTCTGATGACCCTGCTGGCCATCGTTTTAAACCGTAAGGGCATCAGAACATTCTACGCCCTCGGGCTTTCGATTCTCGGACTGGCCATGGTATTGTTCAGTGTGATCCGCAACGGAGGGCAGCCACTTTATTACGCAGGCATTGCATTTATATTCCTTGGTGTTTGGATGAACGGCAGTCTCCCCTGGTTTTGGAAAAGGCTGCTCCCCCGCAAAATGCAGCCTTCAGCATATATAATTGAAGAGTTCTCAAATGGTTCCGGGCAAGTGTCTGCAGAAACACGCCGGGGCTGAATCCACACGTATAAAACCCATACACAATGATTGCTCAGTCATTCCACTACGAATCACCAGCCACGCTGGCTGAGGCGATCGCCCTGCTCAACGAGCATGGGGATGAAGCCAAAGTGCTTTCTGGCGGACACAGTCTCATTCCAATGATGAAGCTGAGGTTTGCGACTCCGTCGTACCTCATCGACATCAACCGGATTCCGGGATTGTCCGACATTGTCGAGGATGTGGACGGTACGATCCGCATCGGCTCCCTGGTCAGGGAATCGCAATTAGAACATTCGGAGCTGCTCGGCCGGCACTTCCCGATCTTCAAGGATGTTACCAAGCTGATCGCTGATCCCCAGGTGCGCAACATGGGAACCCTTGGCGGCAACCTGGCGCATGGCGATGCGGCGAACGACCATCCTGCGGTGATGATCGCACTGCGGGCTTCCGTGTTCATCACAGGTGCCGATGGTGAGCGTTCTGTACCGATCGACGAATTCTTTTACGGATTTTACATGACGGCCATCCAGCAGGGTGAGATCCTGACAGAGATCCGCCTGCCTGTTCCTCCGAAGGGCACGGGTAACGCCTATCACAAACTGGAGCGCAAGGTGGGCGATTACGCCACTTCCGGCGTTGCGGTACAAATCACCGTTGACGAGTCCGGCGTTGTCACGGCCGCAGGGATTGGTCTGACCAATGTCAATCCGGTTCCATTGAGGGCTGTCCGCAGTGAAGAAGCGCTCATCGGCAAACCGCTGAGCGACGAAACCATCGAACTGGCGGCTCGCTACGCATCCGAAGACTGCAGTCCGAGCTCCGACCTTCGGGGATCCGAGGAATACAAGCGTCACGTGACTGGTGTGTTGGTGAAGCGCATGATCAGGAAGGCCGCTGAAAGAGCCCAGGCATAAATCTTAAACCGTCGAAAAAATATACAAATGACCAAGAAGATATCTGTCACCGTCAATGGCACAAAACATGAACTGGAAGTCGAACCCAGGCTCCTGCTCGTGCACATGATCCGCGAGGTCCTCAACATGACCGGCACCCATATCGGATGTGATACCAGCAGCTGCGGTGCCTGCACCATCCTGCTGGATGGCAAGAGCATCAAGAGTTGCACCGTGCTGGCCGTACAGGCCGATGGGCACAGCCTCACCACCATCGAGGGACTTGCCCCCGAGGGAGGTCCGCTCCACCCGCTCCAGGACGGCTTCAAGGAAAACCATGGTCTTCACTGTGGATTCTGCACCCCGGGCATGATCATGCGTTGCGTAGAGCTCCTCGAGCACAACAACAACCCGACGGAGGAAGAGATCCGTTGGGGCATCTCCGGCAATCTCTGCCGCTGCACCGGATATAACAACATCGTCAAGGCCGTCCAGTGGGCGGGTGCGAAGATGCGTGGGGAAGAGACCCCTTCCACTGAGCCCGAGTTCGTCTGATCCCATCATTCAACACATAAATTCATCACCATGATTCAATGTAAGACTTCGAAGTCCATCGGAGGGATGGGACACTCCCTGAAACGCAAGGAGGACGCCCGATTCATCCAGGGGAAAGGCAACTACGTCGATGACGTGAAGCTGCCCGGCATGCTTTATATGGACATCGTACGCAGTCCGTACGCCTATGCCAAGATCAAGAAAATCAACATCGAAGAGGCCATGAAAGTGCCCGGTGTTGTTGCTGTAGTTACCGGTCGTGACCTGGAAAAATATAACCTTCACTGGATGCCCACGCTGATGAGCGACACGCAGATGGTACTGCCCACGGACACCGTGATGTACCAAAGCCAGGAGGTCGCCGCCGTCATCGCCACCACCAAGTACGCCGCGCGCGACGGACGCGAGGCCGTGATAGTGGAATACGAGCCCATGAAGCCGGTCATCGATCCTTTCAAGGCCCTTGATCCTTCTGCTCCGGTATTGAGGACCGACAAAGAAGGCAAGACAGACAACCATATCTGGAACTGGAAGGTGGGCGATAAGGAAAAAACCGACAAACTGTTCGAAACGGCAGACATCGTCGTGAAAGAACAGATGCATATCCCCCGTATCCACGTGGCATCGATCGAAACCTGCGGTTGTGTGGCCGATTATGACAAGGTGAACAATCACCTCACGATGTACATGACCACGCAGGCTCCCCATGCCATCCGCACGGTGATCGCGCTGGTAGCAGGTCACGTGGGACTCACTGAAGAAAAAGTGCGGGTGATCGCACCAGACATCGGAGGTGGCTTCGGTGGTAAAGTGCCCGTTTATCCGGGATATGTGATCGCCATCGCTGTCTCATTCCTGGTGGGCAAGCCGGTCAAGTGGATAGAGGATCGCAGTGAAAACCTGCAGGCTGACAGCTTCGCACGGGATTACCATATCACAGCGGAAATGGCCGGCACGAAGGACGGAAAGATCCTCGGTACCCGCTTCAAGATCCTCGCCGACCATGGTTACACGGATGCGTCCGCCAACCCGTCGAAATTCCCCACCGGCATGTTCTCTATTGCCACCGGTAGTTATGATTATGACACGACCTACATGGAGTGTGATGCCGTATACACCAACAAACCCCCGGGAGGTGTGGCCTATCGCTGTTCCTTCCGCGTGACCGAGGCTGTCCATGCCATCGAGCGGATCACTGACAGATATGCCCTCGAGATCGGAAAAGATCCTGCAGATCTGAGGATGCAGAACTTCATCAAGAAAGAAGATTTCCCCTGGAAATCCCCGACCGGATGGATCTATGATTCCGGTGATTACCATGCTGGTCTGGAAAAAGCCATGCAGGCAGTCAACTACCATGATCTGCGCAGAGAGCAGGCTGAAAAGCGTTCTCGGGGCGAACTGATGGGTATCGGCCTCTCGACCTTTACAGAGATCGTAGGTGCAGGTCCTTCCAAGGACTTCGATATCCTCGGCATCAAGATGTTCGACAGTGCTGAGATCCGCGTGCATCCCACCGGCAAGGCCATCGCCCGTTTCGGCACGAAGAGCCAGGGACAGGGTCATGAAACAACCTATGCCCAGATCATCGCGGAAGAACTTGGCATTCCCGCAGAAAACATCGCGATCGAAGAAGGTGACACGGACACTGCCCCCTACGGACTCGGCACCTACGCCAGTCGCAGTACCCCAACAGCCGGCGCAGCCGCTGCCATGGCTTCCCGCAAGCTTAGGGACAAGGCACGCAAGATCGCTGCCTACCTGCTCGAAGTGAGCGAGGATGATCTGGAATGGGAACCCGGCAAATTCAGTGTAAAAGGTGCGCCGGAAAAATCCAAGACCATCCAGGAGATCGTCTTCGCCGCCTATACCAACCACCCCCAAGGGATGGAAGCCGGATTTGAAGCCACCCACTACTACGATCCCCCGAACCTTACCTTCCCCTCAGGCGCCTATATCTGCGTGGTGGATATCGACCGGGAAACCTGTGAGATCAAAGTCAGAAGGTTCGTTGCCATCGACGACTGCGGAAACATCATCAACCCGATGATCGTACAGGGTCAAGTTCACGGCGGACTTACCCAGGGCATCGCCCCCGCGATGTACGAGGAATTGATCTATGACGAGTCCGGGAATATCCTGAACGGTACACTCATGGACTACCTCGTACCGACGGCTGTTGAGTCGCCCAACTGGGAGACCGGTCACACGGTAACCCCCTCCCCTCACCATCCGAT
>CAJBZC010000039.1 GCA_903959965.1 uncultured bacterium | reverse complement strand
TATACGTGGGCTCAATGGATTCGGACTCGGTGTGGGCATCACATCCAAAGCCGGAGAAAAAGTTACACTTGCCAGCCCAGGCTCCTTCTTCTGGGGCGGAGCCCTGAACTGTTCCTATCTGGTGGATAGATCAGGTGGGATCATTACCATCTTCATGTTTCAGCGTACTCCGTTCGACCTTCCGGCCGAACTTTCAGCATTGGAAAGAACAGCCATCGAAGCCCTTACAACTCAAGAATAATACTAGCGCTTTCGAATAATCGAACCTCACTGCAACCCCTGTACGTCCATCTTGAACATATCCTCGTTCTGCTTTTTCCGGATACCGAAATTATATCGCAGGTTAAGTCCGAAACGACGCGTATCGGCCACCCGCTCACCCGTCGCCTCCACGGTCCCCTGACGGAGGAAGAAGTTATTGCGATTGGTGTAGAACAGGTCGTTCATGCTCACCGTCACCGTGAGCTTCTTCTTCAGCAGCTGCTGTGTGAGGTTGATGTTCAACTGTCCGAACGCATCCAGCTCGTAGAACTGTAACTGCCCGCGCAACCTCCAGAATCCGTTCATGCTGAACTGCGTTGTCTTTCCGAGCTTCAGCTGATGATAGGTAAAAAAGGTCCAGCTGCCGCGCCTGAAGGTCAGCGGCCGGCCTTCATAAGTCCCGTCATATGCATTGAAGTTGTACTGCGCACCCGCCACGAAAAAATACTTCCGACCCGGCGGGATCGCACCGATCATCCGAAAATAATCCTCCCGATTCGTTCCCAGATTATCATACGTTCGGGATGCCACATTCCGGTTGCTGTCGCTTGGATAGATGACCTGCGAAAAAATATCCTTTGAATAGTTGCGCCCCAGCGCGAAGATCGGCTGGTCGGCCGCAGAGATGTTCACTTCCACATTCTGCGTGAACTGCGGACGCAACCGCGGATTGCCTGTTTCGTACAGGTACTGATCGACCACCCGGATCGAAGGGTTAAAAAGATCATAGGACGGACGCGTGATCGTCCGGCGATATACCAGGTAGGATCGCAACTCAAAACCCGCGATAGACGCCACTTTCCGGCTCAGATAGGCGTACGGGAACAGATCTGTCCGATGGATCGCAAAGGAAGTATCCGAAGGCAGCCGCTGCCGCCCCGACATATTCGTATTCTCTAGTCTCAATCCTGTCTTCAACAGAAATCCTGCAAATGGTTTCGACCCCTGCACATAGGCCGCATGGATGTGCTCCGTGTAATCGTAACGAGAGGTCCGCAACTTATCCGGCACCACCACACCCCCGATCGTCCGGTCAAACCTCGTATCATTGCCAAACCATACATTCGTTGATTTCACCCCTGTTTCCAGTGTGTACTTACCCGGACGCTTTTTGGTATAGTTGGTCTCGAATATAAGATTCCACGGAGTGTTGCTCACATCGCCGTTCTGCTCAAGATTGAACACCACCGGCAACGTGAAGGCTGTCGCAATATCCTGTTGGTTACGTCCGGGATTATGGCCGACGGTCAGCAGGGTCTGCCAGTCGGACCCCAGACTATCGATCTTATATTTCAAATTAAAGTCCTGATTAAAACCAAAGCTCCGGGCATGATTCAGCACATCATTGCTGTTGGCGGAAACCGTCTTTCCGGTACTGATCTGCTCGATCACGGTGGGATTCCGACTGCTGTTTTCAGAACCGCCCACGCTGATGCGGGTATCAAAACCGTACTCCCATTTGGTATGCGACCAGCTCATGCCGAATCCGGTGTAAAAGCTGCGTGCCGGCTGAAAGGTCCTCGCCGTCTGCCGCAGGATGGAATCCGTAGATACCTGACGGGTAGAGATGATATCATCAAATCCTTCCCGCTCCGAGCCCTGTAGATTCAGATAGGAACTCATCGGACCCTCGCTCCGCGCGATGTTGAAGCCCACAAAACGATTACCATAGACACCCTGGTTCATGCCCGCAGTGACACTGCCGGTCACGCCTAACCGAACATTTCTTTTCAGGATGATATTCACGATCCCTCCGCCGCCAGATGCGTCAAAACGGGCGGATGGCGTTCGCATCAGCTCGATCTTCTCCACAGCATTCGGAGGCAGACTCTTCAGGAGTGTTGCCACATCCGCATTCGACATCTTCTGTTCCCGTCCGTTGATGTAGATCTTCGAAGGCGAGGTGCTGCCCAGATAAATATTACCATCGGCATCCGTGAACACGCCGGGGATCTTCTCCATGATCTCGTAGGCGTTCGTCGAACTATTCGCAACCGGCTCCGGATCCACGATCGTCTTGTCATCCTCCTGTCGCATCAATGGACGTCGCGCCGTCACCACCACACCCGCCAGCGACTGCGGGGCATAGTCCAGCACCAAAGCCACCCTGCGCATTGTATCAGAACCTTTCAATGAACGCTCCAGCGTCTTGAACCCCTGCGCCTCAATCTTCAACCGAAGGGATGTCCCTGACTTTCTTTGGATGGATACCACACCCAGGCTGTCGGTCAGTCGCAGGCTGCTGTCGCGGGGAGATCGATACCAGGTGACCGTGGCATAGGCCAGCGGCTGCCGGATACTGTCCGTGACGGTTACCTGAAGAAGATCCTGACGCTCCTGCGCACACAGCGGCGCAACGGCGGACATCAACACAAGAAGTAAAAGCGAACACATTCGGACAGCCTGCATCACAACAAATTCTTTGAGTTGCCCGGCACATGACCGGGGGCGCAAAGTTGCGAAGGGATTCCAAATAAATTCGGAACGAAACGTTAATTCATGAGTTTCCTAACCTAACTCTTGGAGAGTCCCCAACTCTTGGAGAGTCCCCAACTCTTGGAGAGTCCCCAACTCTTGGAGAGTTGACAGCTCTTGGAGAGTACCCCCACTCTTGGAGAGTCGTCAGCCCAAATCTTTATCTTCATTCCGAGGCCTACGAAATAATTTGTTTTCACATTGGGCCTTTGCGATGAAGCCTTTGACCACTAAGGAGAAACAAGGTGGCTATGCATCCCGACGGAAATTCCTTACCTTAATACCACAAACCTTCCGCATGTTCAAGCCATACATCCTCGTACTGCTGATTTCCCTGTCGATCCTCCGCACAGCCTCCGCCCAGGACACCCTGCCGATCTACCGCGCCCTCGCGGAAGTTGCCGTGATCGATCAAAAAGTGATGATCTCCATGCGAGATGGGGTGCGACTCTCCACAGATATCTATCGCCCGAAGGGCCCGGGAAAATATCCCGTCATCCTGTCCAGGACGCCCTATAATTTCAATAGCTGGGTCGACGGGAAGATGACTGCCCGCAACTTTGAGCAAGCCCTGGACGCTGTTAAACGCGGATACGTTTTGGTCATACAGAATGAGCGCGGACGGTTCTTCTCCGAAGGGGAATGGGACATCCTCGGCACCCCGCTGACCGACGGTTATGATGCATTCACCTGGCTGTCCTCCCAGTCGTGGTCGAACGGCAAGATCGGCCTTATCGGCTGCTCCTCCACGGCAGAATGGCAGATGGCCGTCGCTGCACAGAAACACCCCGCCCTCGCCGCCATCGTCGCCCAGGGGTTTGGGGCCGGCGTCGGCAAGGTCGGCCGATTCCAAGAACAAGGCAATTGGT
Source organism: uncultured bacterium (assembly GCA_903959965.1). GTDB lineage: Bacteria > Bacteroidota > Bacteroidia > Chitinophagales > Chitinophagaceae > Pollutibacter. The sequence goes on along the minus strand of CAJBZC010000039.1, from coordinate 3,377 downwards.
ACCGGGGCGGTGCACAGCAGATGCTCTTCACCTCCTGGCTCTATGGGACGCAAAACGATAAATACAAACCGCAACTGCCCAAGGGGATGTCACAACAGGATCTGATCCGCATCCAGCGATTCTATGATATGGGCACCGAAATGCCGTCTGTCGACTGGGCCAAGGCTTTTCAACACCTCCCGGTGAAGGATATCATCCGGAACGTAGATGGCCAGGAAGGCGTGTACGAACAAATGATCCTGCGCAAACCCAACGACCCGGCCTGGTTCAACGGTGGACTATGGCATGAAAACATGCCGATAGATGTGCCCGGTTACTGGTTCGTGTCCTGGTACGACGTATCCTCAGGCCCCAACATCGAACTCTTCAACCATGTCCGCAACAGCGCGAAAGATCGCAGCATAGCCGACAACCAGTACCTGGTGATCGCTCCCGTCCTGCATTGTTCGTATAAAAGGGCGACGGAAAATACCATGGTCGGTCAATTAAGCGTCGGAGATGCCCGCCTGGACTACGATGCACTCACCTGGGGATGGTTCGACCTGCACCTCAAGGGCGAAAACAACGACTTTAAAAAGCAGAATCCCCGGGTCAGGTACTACACCATGGGCTCCAACCAATGGCAGTCGGCCGACAGCTTCCCGCTGCCCAACACCCGGATCACTCCCTTCTATTTATCGAGTGAGGGCAAGGCCAATACCCGCAACGGCGACGGCTCGCTGGCTGCTAAGGTTCCGGTCACCGACAAACCCGACGGCTTCACCTACGATCCCATGAAGCCCGTCCCCTCCCTCGGCGGCAACGTCTGCTGCACCGGCAACGCCGTTCAGGGCGGCGCCTTCGACCAGTCGCAACTCGAACTACGCGATGATATCCTCGTCTACACGACCGAACCCTTGAAGGACGGTCTGGAGATCACCGGATTCATCGAGGCCACCCTGTTTGTCTCCTCGGATGCACCGGATACGGACGTTACGCTCAAGCTGATCGATGTGCACCCCGACGGCAAGGCCTACAATCTCGACGAAACCATCCAGCGACTGCGCTACCGCGAAGGGTACGACAAGGAAGTGATGATGGAAGCCGGGAAGATCTACGAAGTGAAGATGAGTCCGATGGTCACCAGCAATTTCTTCAAACCCGGCCACCGTATCCGGATAGAGATCAGCGGCAGCAACTTCCCCCGTTTCGATCGCAACCTGAACACCGGCGGCAATAACTTTGATGAAAGCAAGGGAAAACCCGCCCAAACCCGCATCCATCATTCAAAGAAATATCCCTCTGTAGTTAAATTACCGGTCATCCCGCGCTGATCAAACCTTCATATCCGCCATCATCCAGTCATTTCCCCGGCATTCCTGGCGGATGAGATCGTTATGCGATTTACGGGAACGATTCCGTAACTTTTCCGCTGCCATTTCGCAGCATTTAAACGATTTTACTACTCTTGCATAATGCTCCGCCCGTAAAACACTTCGGAGCGCTTAAAATTTAGCCATGATGAAAAAAATCCGAATGCTTGCATTGGGCTTGCTGATGGCGAGCCTTGGGTTCGCGCAGCCGGCCCAGAAAGAAGTCACCGGCAAGGTGACGGACAACAGCGGACAACCATTGTCCGGTGTAACAATTCGCAACCAGAACTCAAAGGAGTCTGCCGTGAGCGGTAATGACGGTGCCTATCGCATCAAAGCCCGTCAGGGAGATGTACTGGTATTTTCCAACGTCTCGTTCACAGAAGCCACCCGCACCGTTGGTGCCGGCAATGTGATCAGCCTGAGTCTGCAATCCGCCGCCGCCCAGCTCTCTGACGTGGTTGTGGTCGGTTACGGTCAGAGTACCCGAAAAGCGCTGACCAGTGCCGTTACGACCATCCGCCCGGGCGACATGAACCGCGGTCCGATCACCGACGTCGGTCAATTGCTCCAGGGTAAGGTCCCCGGTCTGAATATCACCGCCAATGGCGACCCCAACCGCCGCGCCGCCATCATCCTCCGCGGTGCATCTACCATCAACAGTCCGGGTGGTCCCTTCTTCGTGATCGACGGTGTACCCGGAGCCGATATCAACCTGGTCGCCCCCGATGACATCGCCTCGATCGACGTCTTGAAAGATGCCGCTGCAACCGCCATCTATGGTAACCGGGCAGCTTCCGGTGTGATCATGATCACCACCAAAAAAGGACGCAAAGGTCAGACCCAGGTGAATTACAACGGCTATGTAGGTGTAGAGAATGCCACCAGCGGGCTGAAACTGATGAACGCTGAACAGCACAGGGCTTATATCAAATCACAAGGACTCTCCTACAACCCGCTGGATGATCTTGGTGCAAACACCGACTGGCAGAAGGCTATCCAGAAGGACCGGGCCATCAGCCATAACCACAACCTCTCCTTCAGCGGCGGTGGCGACCATGGCACATACTCGGCCAGCATCAACTACATCAACCGCGAGGGTATCCTGATGCGCAGCAACCAGGAGCGATTCATCGCCCGACTGAATGTGGAGCAACTGGCGTTGAACGACAAGGTGAAATTCAACCTGAACGTCACCAACTCCCAGACAAAAGCCAAGCTGGTTCCCCTGCAAAACAATGTGTTGGAACAGATGACCAGCCACTTGCCTGTATCTCCGGTGTACAATCCTGACGGCACCTGGTTTGAGAACTTCAACATCCCCGGGTATTTCAACCCGGTGGGCCTCGTAGAGAACGCAAGGGACGACCTGAAGACCAACAACCTCGTCGCCAGCCTCACCACGGAAGTCAAACTTCCTTTCAACTTGACCTACATTTTATTGGTCTCCCACCAGAACACCAACTACGACGGATCTGCTTATTATAACAGTTATTATGGCAGATATTCGCCGGCACAGTTCTACAGCAACCCTGACCCGGGCTTTGGCGGAACATCGCTGATCGCTTCCAGCCTTTTCGGGGTAAACGGATCTGCCTTCCGCAGCTCCTACACCGATCTGCAAAACAACCTGGAAACCTATCTGGGATGGAACAAGAAATTCGGCGACCACAGCCTGAACGCAGTGGTGGGTTACTCCTACCTGAGCGACAGCAGAGGAGAAGGCATTCAGTCTTCCAGCACGAATTTCATCACCGACTTTGCCGGATACAATAACCTGTCACTGGGTAATCCTTACGCGATCCCAAGCTATCGGATCCGTCTCGCAGGTGGTGCAGCAGAAAAACGCCTGATCTCGGACTTCGCCCGGGTGAACTACAATTACAACGACAAGTACCTCCTGCAGGCCTCCATCCGCCGCGACGGCAGCTCCGTCTTCGGTGCCAACTACCGCTGGGGTTACTTCCCCTCCGTCGGTTTGGCATGGAGGATCAGCAATGAAGGTTTCATGGAGAACCAGAACAT
>CAJBZC010000038.1 GCA_903959965.1 uncultured bacterium | reverse complement strand
GTCTTACGCTTGCCCTTACGGGTACGGCTGTTTGTACGGGTGCGCTGGCCACGAACAGGGAGGCCTTTACGATGACGGAGTCCGCGGTAGCAGGCGATGTCAAGCAGACGCTTGATGCTCATCTGCACTTCAGAACGCAACTGGCCCTCGACCTTGAACTCGTTGTTGATGATGTTACGGATGGCAGTGAGCTCATCATCGTTCCATTCATGCACTTTCTTGCTCACATCGATCCCGGCCTTATCCAGGATATAACGGGCGGTCGAATTGCCGATCCCATAGATGTAGGTCAGTCCAATTTCTCCCCGCTTGTTCTTGGGAAGGTCTATACCGGAAATACGGGCCATATCTGTTTTTTACGGTTTTATGCAATCTAAAATGGACGCACCCGACCGGGCACATCCCATTCCATTATCCCTGGCGCTGCTTGAAGCGGGGGTTCTTCTTGTTAATGACGAACAACTTGCCTTTGCGACGCACGATCTTACAATCTGTGCTACGCTTCTTGATGGCTGCCCTGACTTTCATAACGTTCTGTTTTATTTGTGCCGTTGCAGCGCACTGCAACAAGTTTACAATTACTTGTACCTGAATATGATGCGTCCCCTTGACAGATCATAAGGACTCATTTCGACCCCTACCTTGTCACCCGGAAGAATCCGGATGTAGTGCATCCGCATTTTCCCGGAAATGGTGGCGAGTATCTCATGGCCATTTTCGAGTTTCACTTTGAACATCGCATTGCTAAGTGCCTCGATGATTACGCCGTCCTGTTTGATAAGAGCCTGTTTCGCCATATTTTTTGGGTGTGCAAAGATACGTAAACATTTTCAACAAGAAAAACTTTTCCACTAATTGATCATTTTCAGGAGGAAAAAAGATCAATTAGCCAGTTTTCAGTGCTGAATTCTGGTCTCGACAGGGATATTTCACCTCCCCCCCTGCCGGAACTGAGAACTTCCCCTGGATATCCCCAGCAGCTGGTCGTATCGCCCACCCAATTCCCGGTAATAGACCAGCACCAGGTAATCATTCTCCGTCTCCCACCGATCGCTTTCGGTCAATTCGGTAGAGAAGGCACCGGTCAGCAGGTTGCGATCACGTGTGGCATACATATAATCATAGTATCCCTGTTTGAGGGGGATGGTTGTCTCATAGGCCCCCGACTGCGGGTCGAAGGTCATTTTGGCCCCTTCATTCTTCCCATAGCCGGTGATCTCCCCGAAGACATAAAGGTCCTGGCCCCGGAAGGGCTGACCACCGGGTGGCACGAACCTGAAATGAACATCGGCATAATCCGCGTTCCAGTAAGGATTGATGCGTTCGACCGTTTCGTTGACGAAGCCACCGTTCAGGTCCCGGAAATAAAAATACTGATTGGGTAGTCGGGGGCGTTCCTCCTGCACAAACAGGGCGAAGCTGCTGTCGGTATTGCGTTGCGACCTGACCCTATCGCCCAGCAACCTGAAACTGCGCAGGTTGAGCCAACGCCATTCCTTGCCCGCCGGCATGAGCATTTCCGTTTCGTTGTTATACTGCAGGAGATCCTGGCGCACAAAGGTGGGGTTATTGAGTTGCAGCCGGTTATCCCACCGCATGTTCTGCAGGATGTGCACCTTTACCTGCTGCTGTGGATATCGCACGTCGATGCCCCGTCCGGATACATTGACCTGGAGCCGGTGATGGGTCTGGAAATAGCGCTGGTTGAAGGGTTGAAGGATCTGCAGGGCGATATCCATCCGCTGGTCTATCACCAGGATACGGCGGGTGAAAGCCAGGCGGGACGTATCTCCGTCTACAAAGACCTTCAGCAGGTAGTTCCCCGACTTGGTGGGCACGCAGTTCCGGTCGGGCAGCAGCGCGTTATAATGGATATACCTGCTCAGGGTGATGGTGGCGGTCCGGTAGTTGGTGATGCGCACCCTCGAAAATCCTTTGACATAATCGAAGAAGCTCATCTGCGCCGGAGCCCAGTCGGCATCACAGAGTTGGAAAGAATAATAGTAGGTACGGACATCGGATCCCATCTCGTCGAAATTTAGTTCGAGCTGGTCCGTTCCGTTGAGCCGAAGGATTGCAGGGGCGGTGGGATCACCCATCGGATGAAGCTTCACCGTGCGGATGCCGGGCATGTATATGCGATCGGGCTCGCGCTGGGCGCATAGCGATCCGGCGGTCATGAGCAGGCAGCAGAAAACGATGACCCGATGCAGCATGGAGGTTTTGTACAAACTTACCCAAAATCACAATGCATCAATCAGCCGGAGGGTGAGTCTGCGCCGAACGGATCACATGGCCTACCTTCGTGACTTCAACGGCCCGCCAGTGGATACATCCCTGTTCATCGCCCGTCGCATCTCCAGGAATCGGGCGCGTAGTTTTTCCCGGACGATCATTCGGTTGTCGATTGGTGCGACCACCATCAGCGTGGCGGCGATGATCCTGTCGCTGGCCTTCATCAATGGTTTCCAGCAGGTGATCAGCGACAAGATCTTCAGCTTTTGGGGCCATCTCAGGATCCAGCATTTCGAGCCGTATAAGGTGAACACCGCTGAAGAAACGCCGATCATCCGTGAGGATTCGGTGGAGCACCAGATTCGGGCCCGGAAGGATGTTGCACATTTGAGTCCCTTCGCCACAAAATCTGCAGTGCTCAACGCGCATGGCACCATCGAGGGGGTATTGTTCAAGGGGGTGGACGGCGCCTATCCTTTTATGCGATTGAACGGGTTTCTGAAAGCCGGCAAGTGGCCGGAGATGCGCGACAGTGTTTACGGGCGTGAGATCGTGATCTCGCAGACGCTGGCGGATGCGCTTTCGCTTCATGTCGGGGAAGATGTGATTATCTATTTCATCATACCCGGTGAAGAAAGGCCCAGGACGCGAAAATTGAAGGTCTGCGGGATCTTTCGGACGGGGATCGATATCTACGATAAAACCTTTGCCCTGGGAGACATCAGGTTATTGCAACGACTCAACGACTGGGAACCGGATCAGATCGGCGGTTATGAGGTGGTGCTGAAGGATATTGATCAACTGGATGCATCCGCTGAGCGGATCTTCCCCTTACTTCCGGGCGGATGGGATTGCCGGTCTATGATGCAGATCCATCCGGAGATCTTCGACTGGTTGAACCTCCAGAATACCAATAAATATATTTTGATCACGGTGATGACGCTGGTGGCGTTGATCAATCTGATCACCTGTCTGATCATATTGGTATTGGAGCGGACGAGGATGATCGGGGTATTGAAGGCATTGGGCATGGGTGATTGGGGCATCCAGCGGATCTTCCTGAGTTATGGGTCGATGATCCTGGCCTGGGGGATCGGGCTGGGCAGTGTGCTTGGGCTCGGCATTGCCTGGCTGCAGCTGCGCACGGGGTTCATCCGGCTGGATGAAACGGCGTATTACATGGACAGGGCGCCTATTCTGATCATCTGGTGGCAGGTGGGCCTCGTGCTGGCGGGGACCTTCCTTACCTGTGTGCTGGTGTTGATGATCCCGACGATCATTAGCCGGCGGATACATCCGGCGAAGGCCGTGCAGTTCAGGTGAGGTAGCTCAATGTCAGGCCGCTATAGCAGAGGAAGGACATGCAGATGATGTATGTTGAAGGGGTAACAATGCGCGGCGGGATTATTCCTGTGGCGAGGATCAAAAGCTATCTCATTTATTTTTGCAACAATGTTGCATTTATGGTATTT
>CAJBZC010000037.1 GCA_903959965.1 uncultured bacterium | reverse complement strand
GACACTTGGAAACAGGGAGTATTTCCCGGGCATTGGAAAGATCAAATTTGAGGGTACTCAGTCAGACAATCCGCTAGCTTTTAAGTGGTATGACGAGCAGCGTATCATCGCCGGCAAACCCATGAAGGATGTCATGCGTTATGCCGTCGCATACTGGCACAGCTTCTGCAACACCGGAGGAGATCCCTTTGGTCCCGGCACCCGTCAGTTTGCGTGGGATCAGGCTTCGGATGCGATCGATCGGGCCAAAGACAAAATGGATGCGGCCTTTGAGTTCATCACTAAGATGGGCATTCCGTACTACTGCTTTCATGACATCGATCTGGTGGATGAAGGACATACCATCGCGGAATACGAGCGCCGCATGCAGGCGATCACCGATTATGCCAAGCAGAAACAGGCCGCCAGCGGCGTAAAACTACTGTGGGGTACGGCCAATGTCTTCAGCAATCCGCGCTATATGAATGGGGCCTCCACCAATCCCGACTTCCAGGTCGTAGCCTGGGCCGGCACGCAGGTGAAAAACGCGCTTGATGCCACCATCGCGCTCGATGGAGAGAATTATGTTTTCTGGGGAGGACGCGAAGGTTACATGACCCTGCTCAATACCGATATGAAGCGTGAACAGGATCACCTCGCCCGGTTCCTGCATACGGCCAAGGATTATGCCCGGAAGAACGGCTTCAAAGGCGTTTTCTTCATCGAGCCGAAGCCTTGTGAGCCGACCAAGCATCAGTATGATTATGACAGCGCCACGGTGATTGGTTTCCTCCGTCATTATGGACTGGACAAGGATTTCAAATTGAACGTTGAGGTCAACCACGCCACCCTGGCCGGACACACTTTCCAGCATGAATTGCAGGTGGCCGCTGATGCGGGCATGCTCGGCAGCATCGATGCCAATCGCGGAGATGCGCAGAATGGATGGGATACCGACCAGTTCCCCATGAACCTGAATGACCTCGTCGAATCCATGCTGGTGATCCTGGAGGCTGGTGGATTCGCCGGTGGCGGCATTAACTTCGATGCCAAGACCCGTCGCAATTCCACCGATCCGGAAGACCTGTTCCATGCACATATCGGAGGTATGGATGCTTTCGCCCGCGCGTTGATCGTCGCCGACAAGGTCCTGCGCGAATCACCTTACCGCCAGTTCCGCAAGGACCGTTACGCTTCCTTCGACGCAGGTCAGGGACGCGCTTTCGAAGAAGGTAAACTCTCCCTGGAAGATCTGCGCGCTTATGCAATCGAAGCCGGTGAACCGGCCATGCGCAGTGGTCGTCAGGAATGGCTGGAAAATATCATCAACAACTGCATCTGATCTTTATTGCCCCCGGCATGCTGAATCCATTCTGGATCTGTATACCGGGGGTTTTCCATTTCATTCCAATCCCCTGGCTATGATCGATCTGTTCAAATCCATTGCGGCGATTTTGCTAATGATGAACATCGGGACCACCGCCGCACAGGAAGCCTCCCTGATCCTGAAGAATGCCCGCATTCAAACAATGGATGCCACCCGTCCCACTGCCGAAGCGTTAGCCATCCTCGGAGACAGGATCCTGAAGGTCGGATCAGAAGCCGATGTTATAAAATATCAGGGTCGGGATACCAAGATCATAGACGCCGGTGGATCATTTGTGATGCCCGGCCTGATCGAGGGACACGGACATATCCATGGAATGGGTGCATCGCTGATCGAGCTCAACCTCATGAAGGCGGCCAGCTGGGAGGAGATCGTCGACATGGTTGAACAAGCGGTGAAAAAGGCAAAACCGGGTGACTGGATCGTCGGACGCGGATGGCATCAGGAAAAATGGGATCGAAAACCATTGCCAAGTCATCTCGGATATCCCTATCACCAGACGCTCGACATGGTATCTCCCCGCAATCCGGTCATGCTGACCCATGCCAGCGGGCACAGTACTTATGCGAATGCCGAGGCACTCAGGCAGGCAGGGATCACGGCAAAGACAGCCTCCCCCAAAGGCGGGGATATCGTTCGGGATCCTTCCGGAAACCTCGTCGGTGTGCTCGAGGAAACGGCACAGGGGTTGGTCTATGGAGTTTATTCCAAATGGATGTCTCTGAAGTCGGAATCCGAGCGGAAAGCCGAATGGCAGCGGAGCATCCGGTTGGCCGAAGAGGAATGTCTGCGACATGGCATCACCACATTCGTGGATGCGGGATCAAGTTTCAAGCAGATCGAATGGATGCGGGAACTTGCGGCTCAGGACAGGTTGAAGATCCGTCACTGGATGATGGTGCGTTCCGGGATCGAGTCGCTGAAAAAACAGGTGGGTGTATTCCCGGTCATGAATGAAGGCAAGGGGCGATTGACCGTCAATGCCATCAAAGTATCTCTGGACGGAGCCCTCGGTTCATATGGTGCGTGGCTGTTGGAGCCTTACAGCGATAGAACCGGGTTCATGGGACAAAATACTTTTTCGGTACCTGAACTCCGGGAGATCGCCCGTTTGGCCTGGGACCGAAACATACAGCTTTGTGTGCATGCCATTGGAGATCGGGCGAATCGGGAAACGGTTGACATCTTCGCGGAGCAGATACGGAGGGATCAGCGGAAGGATCACCGGTGGCGTGTGGAGCATGCGCAGCATGTGCATCCTTCAGACATCCCGAGGTTCAGAGCGTGGAACATCATAGCGTCGATGCAGGGCATTCATTGCACCAGCGATGCGCCATACGTACCCAAAAGGTTAGGAGAGGAGCGCGCTGCCACCGAATCCTACATGTGGCGATCCTTCATCGATGCCGGCGTATTGGTCAACAACGGCACGGATGTGCCGGTGGAGGATATTGATCCGTTCGCCAATCTGCATGCTTCCGTCACCCGCCTGACCACAAATGGCACCGCCTTTTATCCCGAACAGCGCATGACCCGTGCCGAGGCACTTCGATCCTACACCCTGGACAATGCAAAGGCCATGTTCCAGGATAATGATAAGGGTTCGATCGTCGCTGGTAAGCTCGCGGATATTGTGGTTATGTCTGAGGATCTGCTGAACTGTCCGGAAAACAAGATACGTTCGGCACGGGTGAGGATGACCATCCTGGGCGGTGTCGTCGCATACCGTGACACTGATTTTTGACCAAAATCAAACACTAACGTTTACATATAAACGAAATATCGTGAGGATACATATTGCGGAGGATTTTGAGGCCATGTCGCATGCAGCGGCGGAGGACTTCATTGAGCAGGTCGCGCGCATCCGCAGGCCATTGATATGCCTGCCTTCGGGCCGATCACCGATGTCATTTCTGAGGATCCTGCGTGGACATTATCAACGCTCTGATATCTTGCCTGATCGGTATTTTGTTGGGCTGGATGAGTGGGTTGGCATTGGTGAGCACGAACAGGGCAGTTGCCGGCGATTCTTTGAAGACCAGCTTTTCCGTCCCCTGGGGATTGGCGACGAGCGTGTGTCTTTTTTCAACGGTTTGGCTGAAGATCTGCAGGCAGAATGTCTGCGGACAGAAAAATTCATTGCTGATCATGGTGGCATTGACATCAGTGTGCTGGGAATTGGAACCAATGGACATCTGGGACTGAATGAGCCGGGGGCGGATCGACAGGCGTCTACTCTTATTTCCACTTTGGCACCTTCGACGATCGATGCCGCACAGGCTTATTTCGATCGTCCGCGGGAAGTATCGATGGGGATTACCCTTGGGCTGTCCACCTTACTGGCATCCAGGCATATCCAGTTGCTGGCGGGTGGTGCTTCGAAAGCCGCAATCATCCGGAAGGTTGTTGAGGAATCCATCACCTCCGATGTTCCTGGCTCATGGCTGCAAGAGCATCCTTCAACGACGATCTATCTCGACGGGGAGGCGGCCGCATCCCTTTCACAGTAAGGATTCGAGGAGATCAATAACTGAGCAGACCTTCTACGGGTATCCATGACCGCGAGTCGCTGCTCTGAAGTGCGAGTTCTATCATTTTGATGACATCATGTCCGTGTTCCGGTGTCTCGCTGAGCGGAGCTCCTTCTCTTATGGTCCGATACAGATTCCGGTAGAAATCTCCGTAATCGCCAGGGAGGGATGGATAAGCCTCCCGGATCACCCGACCATCAATGGCGGTGTGGATCAAACCGAAGATTGAGGGATCTTCCTGCCCCCAATCTGCCCCGACAGGCATTACCCCTGATTTCAACAGATCCTCCTGTGGATCTTCTCCGCTTTTGATAAACGAACCCAGCGTCCCGTGAAGCTGATACCTCGGCCCCATCTCGCGCACCAGCATGGAGGCATGGAGGGAAACCCTCAGGAAATCGTAATCCAGCCAGACATCGAAGCAGTCGTCCACATTCACATACGACTTCTGGGCCCTGATATCCGCGAGGATTGCCCTGGGTTTGCCAAATAACACCAATGCCTGGTCGATCAGATGCGGCCCGAGATCGTAGAAAACACCGGCGCCGGGTACTTCATGTTCGCGCCATAACCCATAGGTGCGGGGATCGGGCCGATATCTGTCGTAGTGAGCCGAGTATGTATGCAATTTTCCCAGCAGCCCTTTCTCCAGGATGTCCTGCATGGTGCGGAAGTCGGAGACATAGCGGCGATTTTGATACACCGAACACACGAGTCCCTTTGATCTGGACAACGCGCACAGTTCAAGCGCTTCGCTGCTTCGGATGGTAAAAGGCTTTTCCACCACCACATGCTTGCCAGCTTCCAGGGCGGCTTTGGCATAGGGGAAATGAGTGTCATTGGGAGATGTGATGACTACGAGTTCGATCCGATCGTCATTCAGCAAACTTTCCATGGTCCGGTGGGTAACGATAGAAGGAAATGATTCTTCGGCCCTCGATCCATTCCTTTCCAGGACGGCATCGAATGAAAAGCCGGGCAGGGTGGTCAGGAAGGGAGCATGAAAAGTGCGGGAAGATATGCCGTAACTGACAAGCGCCGCACGGATGGGGGTATAGAACATGGTCAAAGTTTGAGACGAAAATAAACGTTAAAGCGCTGGATTTGTCACTCGTTGATGGCTTGTTTTTGGTGAACTGCAGGTGAGGCAAGGGGCATCGGAAGAATTGTCATAATTTTACAAAAAATAAGATGTGTAATTATGAACAGTGATTCGACAGG
>CAJBZC010000036.1 GCA_903959965.1 uncultured bacterium | reverse complement strand
GCCACCGCTGGGTGAAGGGATATTTCAAGGGGATTGCCTGGCTATCGATGATCTTACTGTTCGGATGGCCGGCACTGACACAGGCGCTGAATCTCTCCCTCCTCCCGATCGTTGTGTGGACCGGATTTTCCGCGCTTAGACTCTCCAAATCCTCCAACTGAAAGGTATGGTCAAGTTCATGACATATCCCGGAGGACAGATGGCTTATACTGTGCTAGGCTCTGGCCAACTACTCATCCTGCTGCACGGCTTTGGCGAATCCGGAAGCATTTGGCATCATCAGGTCGAAAGATTGGCGCAGGTATGTCGGGTGATCGTTCCGGATCTTCCCGGAACAGGATCCAGCCCCATGCCAGAGGGGGGATCCCTCGATACACTTGAGGCATATGCAGACCTCCTGGCTGCCTTGCTGGAAGCGGAAGGCCTGGCCACCTGCACCCTGATCGGACATAGCATGGGTGGATACATCGCGCTGGCCTTCGCGGAAAAATACCCGGAAAGGCTCGATGCCCTTGGCCTTTTTCACTCCACGGCCATGGCCGACAGCGAGCAGCGTAAAGAACTCCGAAAAAAAGGGATACGATTCATGCAGGAATACGGCCCGGCCGCCTTCCTTAAGGAAGTGATACCGGGTCTCTATGCCGAATCATTCAGGTCTGCTTCACCACAAACAATACAGGCACACCTGGAAGAAAGTACGAAATGGGCCACGGCAGAAGCGTTGACGTCATACTACCGCGCCATGATGTCGCGTAAGGATCGTACCCATGTACTTTCTGATTTCAAAGGCCCCGTTCTTTTCATATTGGGCGCACTTGATAAAACCGTAGTTTTGGAAGAGACCATTCCACAGACAAGGTTAGCGCAGAACGCACAGGTGCATGTGATGGAAAACGTGGCGCATATGGGGATGCAGGAAGATCCGGAACAAACGATCAACATACTGAAAGACTTCATGCTGGGAGTTAACCAATCCTGAATTGAATAAATACCGTTTATTACTATTGTTTTTAATGCTGACCCTGATGCAGGAGTCAGAAGCCAGACATATTGCCGGAGGTGAAATGAGCTACGAATACCTCGGTGATGGTAGTCAGGCTGGGTCAGGACGTTACAGGATCACGCTACGCTTGTACAGAGACTGTCAGTCAACCGGCTCCGCGTTGGATCAGACGGCGGCCATCACTATTTTTCAACCCGGATTCAATGCCGTATTCAGGGATCTGCAGGTTCCCATATCCCGCACAGAAACCGCTCAGCTTTCAACACCCGGTCCGTGCATTAACAATGCCCCCGCCGTCTGCTATCAGATTGGGGTGTATTACGCGGAGGTGGAACTTCCATTCTCAGCCAACGGATTTACAGTCACCTACCAACGCTGCTGCCGAATCGAGAACATCACCAATGTGGCGAGCTCTAACAACGCAGGCGCAACATATACAGCAACCATCCCCGGCACGGCATCCCTTTCATCGGCTCCAAAGAACTCCAGTCCCATTTTCAGAGGTTCTGACACCGTACTTATCTGTCAGGATAACCCGTTTTTTTATGATTTCGGCGCCACCGACCCTGATGGAGACTCCCTGGTATATGTTTACGAACAGGCGTATAATTTCGCCCAAAACGGAAGTCCACAGCCCCCTATGGCCGGACCTCCGCCATATAACAGCCTGAATTACAGCTTTGGCTTCACGGCCGATCAGCCCATGGGGCCAAGCGTCAGGCTGAGTTATACAACAGGCATCATGGGTGGAACCGCTCCCGCTGCAGGTATATATGTGGTCACCGTGGCCGTGCTGGAATATCGTAACGGAATGCTTATCAACCGACACAGGAAAGATCTGCACATCAAAGTGGCACCCTGTTCCATAGCCGCAGCAGACCTCCAGCCGGAATACATCAATTGTGAGGATTTTACCATCACCTTTCAAAATTTAAATAACAGTCCGCTCATCCGGAATTATCACTGGGACTTCAACATCCCAGGCAGAACCAACGATACTTCCGACCTGGCCAGACCTACTATATCTTTCCCTGATACAGGCGTCTACCAGATACGCCTGATCACCAATCGCAATGAGGATTGTACCGATACCGCCTACGCCGTCGCACGTGTATTCCCCCGATTCAATGCAGGTTTCGAAGTACTGCAGACCTGCAGGAACATCCCATTCAGTTTCAGAGATACCAGCAATGCAACATTTGGTACAGTTAATTATTGGCGCTGGTCCTTTGGAAACCCGTCTATCAATCCAGATACTTCTGCGCTTCCATCTCCTCAATATACCTATCCGACAACCGGATCCTTTCAAACCCAGTTGATTGTCGCCACCAGTAAAGGGTGCAGGGATACCATCGATAGAACCATTACGGTAACAGACCGACCTTCCCTCTTCATAACCAATGATACCCTCATGTGCGTAGCAGATACCATGCAACTCTCAGCCATCGGTATCGGAACAGTAAAATGGTCGCCTTCGATAGGACTGGACAACCCCGACAGTCCAACTCCCAGAGCATATCCGGGTGTTCCCACTAAATATTTTGTCACACTGACCACCGCACCAGGATGTGTGGCCTATGATTCTGTCTTCCTGGATGTCCGGCAATTTGTGAGCTTGGATGCAGGCCGGGATACCACCATCTGCCTCGGAGACTCCATTACGCTCACCCCGCTGAGCGATGGGTTGACTTTTCGCTGGTCACCTACAGGAACATTAAATGATTCGGGATTGAAAAGCCCCGTTGCAAAACCCGGACAGACAACCACCTACCAGGTCTCCGCCAATATCGGAACCTGCGCAGCGACGGATGCGATACGCGTCACCACCGTTCCCTATCCGACCGTTTCCATTTCACCGACAGTGGAACTGTGTTTTGGAGACAGTACAACACTTTTCGCCACCGGAGGGGTGGATTATCGATGGTCTCCCTCTAGTGGGCTTTCATCGACAATCATCCCCGATCCGATTGCCCGTCCGCAACGAAGCACTACATATCGGGTGGCGATAAGGGATAACAAAGGTTGTCCAAAACCTTCCTTTGACACCATAAGGGTAAACGTTCTTCCCCGAGTACCCGCTTTTGCCGGTCGGGATACCGTGGTAGTTGTCGGCCAACCCCTCAGCCTGAATGCCAGTGGAGGATTCTATTACCTTTGGACACCTCCTGACGGTCTGAACAATCCGAACATCAAAAACCCTGTCGCCGATTTAAACGATGATACCCGATTGATCCTGAAAGTAACCACCCTGGAAGGATGCTACGCATATGATACGCTCAATATCAGGGTATTCAAAACAGAGCCTGACATCTTTGTGCCTTCAGCATTCACCCCAAACAACGACGGATTGAACGATTTGCTCACCCCGATCCCAGTGGGAGTCGAATCCATTGATTTCTTCCGCATACATAACAGATGGGGTCAAGAAGTATTTGCCACTGACAAGATCGGGAAAGGATGGGATGGAAAGTTATCGGGTCGTGAACAGGGAACCGACACCTTTGTTTGGCAGGTTCGAGGTAAGGATTTTCTTGGCAGAATCATTTACAAGAAAGGGACCTCCACACTGATCAGATAATCAAACTTATCTAATGGTGCTCATTTCTGATGATAGCGGGCACACATAATTGAAATCATACATGAATAGAACAGTACTTGTCACGGGTGCCACCTCCGGATTTGGAAAAGCCATCGCAGAAAAATTTGCCGCAGCCGGAGATCATATCATCATCACCGGCAGAAGAGAAGATCGACTCAAGGCGCTCGCTGAAACACTGTCATCGACCCATGGCGTGAACATCCTCCCACTGACCTTCGATGTGATGGACAGGACAGCTGTATTCGAAAATATTTCTGCCATTCCTGAATCATGGCGACCGCTGGACATCCTGGTCAATAATGCAGGACTCGCACTGGGACGGGATCTTTTCGAGGAGGCCAGCCTAGACGATTGGGAAACCATGATCGATACCAATCTGAAAGGATTGATGTATGTCACCAAGGCCGCACTGCCGCTGCTCAATACCGAAGGATCACACATCTTCAATATGGGCTCGATCGCCGGCAAGGAAGTTTATGAGAAAGGGAATGGCTATTGCGCCACCAAACATGCCGTAGATGCCATCAGCAAGGCCATGCGCATCGACCTGCTCTCCAAAGGGGTCCGGGTTACGGCCGTTCATCCCGGCGCAGCCGACACCGAATTCTCCAACGTCAGGTTCAAAGGAAATGATGCCATCGCCGCTTCCGTGTATGCCGGATATGAACCGCTCGTGGCTGAAAACATCGCAGACATCGTGCACTATTGCGCCGGCCTGCCCCCGCACGTATGCATAAACGACCTAGTGGTCACCTGCACGGCACAGGCCAATTCCTTTTGCCTGCACAAAAAGTGAACCGCAAAACCGCTGAGTAACGACCACTGGCTCAAAGTGCTCACGCCTACTGCTGAGCCAGACTCACCCTGACCTGAACCCCCGCACGCGTATTCACCAGGGGAGCCGAACTTGAGATGTACGGATTCACCCGACGCTGATCAAAGTAGAGTTGAATGTTGATCCGATTGCTCAACACATAATCAACCGTCGGACGAATCGATACTACCTTTTGCCCGCCCGTGGCGAATGCATTCGACTGATCCAGCCTGCTGTTTGAATTCACATCGTCCCGAATGCTGAAATCAAGCGTGAACGTGATGTCATTATCCAGCTTCTTGGCAGGTTCCTTTTTACCGATCTTGATCGTGAAAGGCAAGGGGAATCCACGCTTGCGATATCTAATGCCCAGGGTCGTTTCCGTGGAGCGCACCTCGCTGAGCTGGTAATCGACCAGACTCAAACTCAGATTACGGCTTTTCTTGAATTCAAACCTGCCTGAGAGTTGTCCCGGTGTGGAGAAATCAATGCCGATCAACGGTGCAAACTGCTCCTGGATGCTGATATTCGGCACAAGGAAATAAGGCACGAAATTTCCGGACACACTGTCCATAAAGCTCGGGAATCCCAGCCCCAACTCATCCTGGAACAAGAGTGCCGAATTGAAACTGTTCATCCCAAGGGTGCTCGTGTAACCATGTGTCAGGCTAAAATTGGTGAAGATACTCTCCATCGACGGCAGCCTGCTCAATCCGTTGTAGGTGAGTCGCCAGTTGGGTCTGGGGATGTATCCCAGGAATGGATTGGACCGCACATAGCCCGAAGGGCCACTCTTGATCAGGCTAATTCCATTGGCATCCTTGCCCGTATAGGCCGCGATGAAGGAGGGGATCAATACATCCTGCGCATATCTTCCATATCCTTTGTAATATCCGTCAGGCCCCACCACCTTGCTGTATCCGCTCGCTTCTCCCAAACGTTTGGAAAGGATCTGGCGATTGTCTTCGAACTGTCGGAAGGTTTCACTGATATTATTCGGATCAACCTTCTTGAACAATGTCTGGAAAGAAATATAACTGATGCTGAACCCCCCGCCAGAATAAGGACTCAGATTCACAAATTGACCCGTGCCGATGGTATCCTTGAACAGGGATGTATAGGTCTTGTTGAGGGTCTTGTCCAGATTCAGGTCGATGACCATATCCTTCACCGGCTCCATCTGGGCGTTGATGCTCAAACGCTGGTCGTATGATTGCCTGAACATGTTGTTGAGGATCGGGTCCTTTGAGATCAATCCACGACGACCCGCATTCTGCAGCCAGCTGCTATCCGGCTGACGCCCCATCACAAAATCCATCCCCGGAGCCATACTCAAAAAATTGTTACCCAGGAACTTGGTACTGTCCATCCATCCGGGCACAAAGGTTGTTCCTCCCTCATTATACGTGATGCCTGCCCTTTTCACAGATGTCAATAGTTGCATGGCTCCCGCGGTAAGAGGCCCCAGCGTTGTCTCCCCGCGTTCACTCCGGCGCAGCGCCCTGCGCTCCAACCGCTTCAGACGACGCTTTCTGCGCGCCTCTTTTCGCTTCGCTTTACCCTTCAATACGATGGTGTCTGAATTGGATGGCTCCTTCTTCTTCAGTTCAGGTATTCCGGCAGGGGGCGGCTTCGGCGCAACTTTCTTCTGAGGGTCCGCAGCGGCGGCCAGCCAGCGAGATTTGCCGTACAGTTGCTGGAAATTCAGTTCCACCGTGGCACCTTTCTGCGCACTGTTCTGGATCGTGTTGCCCAGTTCCACCGCCAAACGCGAAGCCCCGATCCAATTGTAGGTGGTACGATAGGCCAGGTTGGCCGTCGTCCAATCAAGGAAAGGGATCAGATTGGTCGGCACATTGTAGGTAAGATCAGCACTCTGATTGTACAAGGTGTTGCGGCCGCCCTTCAGAATATTGGACCAAAGAGAATCCTTCCGATCCTTGGTGTCAATACGCCCGAAAGGCTCATCGATCCGGGCATTGTTCGATGCCTTGAAGTCGATGTTCAATGATTTTGTCAGATCCCACCTCAGGTTGTAAACCCGGTCCATGACGAAATATTTATCGTAGGTCTCCGGGATCTTGTACGGTCCCCCTCCGACATTGCGCGGACGAATGGCACCGAATTGCCGACGTGCATCTACCCTGGCCCCTAACAGATTGGGCATGGGATTGAAACTCGCTGCCCTGACAAAATCGAGCAACTTGGTCTTGGCCTTCAGCCGATTCTTGAAAGGCTCGATATACTTCGGCTGTGTGGTGAAATTATATCCAATGCCCCCGAGTTGTCGGGTGACCTCGTTCAATTCGATCAGCGGATTCTGCTGACGAGTACTGGTATAAGAATAACTAAAATCGAAATTCGATATGCTCCAGGGACGGATCTTTTTCTCTCCGGCAGGCACCACTCTGACATTCGTGAAATTAAAGGTGAGGATGCTGGTGAGATCGATCGATTCCTGGCGAATGGAATCCCGTCGAGTCCCGAATGTTTTCAACTTATCACGAAGAATCACATCCTTGTCGTAAGGATCGTATTGCGGCGTACTCGACACCTGGGAGACATTGGCAAAGAACGGCAACTGCAATCCAATCCGCTTCGGCAACAGCTTCCCCAGCTGAAGATTGGCCGAGATGTCAAACTGTGTGAAATCATCCCGATAACGTTCCATCACCCGCTGCTCCAGCTGACCGAAGCCCTGGGTGTGGATATTCCCGGACATGGACACGGTTCCAAGGTCAGACAACTGCATGTTCACCTGCGCAACGGCCGCCCAGCCGCCATTTTCATCAATGCCGGACAATCTCAACTCATTGATCCATAATTCAGTACAGAAGGGCCTTCCGCCGCCGGCATCCCTCGGATTTTCCACGCCGACCAGCAATCCGCGCACTTCGCCCAGGTTAGGATTCCCCATGATCGAATACACCTTACCGTTGATGGTCTTCCGATACATCAGGTTCGGATTGTTCGTGCTGACATTTCGCTCGGTCTTCAACTTTACCAGATCGACCAGGTCTATGTTCAGCTCATTGTCTTCCGGCCAGATATCCTTCGCGTCATAACTTCCGAACGGGGTGAGTTTCAGGGGATACCTGATCTCGTAGAAGTTGTTGATGAAATCATTGCCAATGCGAATCACTGCATAGGCTTCTTTTTCCCTCAGCGGAGCCTGCCCCTTCAGGCTCTCCGCATGGATGAACATCGAAAGTTTGCTGTACTGGCGGATGTCCAGATTCAGATTCTTGAATACACCCCTTGCCTCTCCTTCCGGAAGCTGGCAGACCGTCATGCTGAGCGCCTGCTCGTTCTGCAGTATGTTGATCCCGCCGTTGCTCAGGGCCTGCACCCGCTCGATGCCCGGGGGAATCCGGTACGGGATCGGATCGCGCTTGTCGTTTTCCTCGATGTTGACCGCGGAGACATTGAAAGAAACCGGACCTGCCAGGTCCACATTCCTGTACTGACCTGCCGTATCAAAAGCATAGGTGAACCGACGCCAGTTATTACGCACCAGTTCCATCTTGGCGAAACGAAGCACCGCAGAATCCTCAAAGTCGTTCAGGAACATCCGGATGAAGCGCACGGATTTGAAATCCGGGATCTCACCCACCTTGCGCTCATACTGCGCCACCGGTATCCTGAACTGATACCAGAGTTGATCCTGACGGGTGCCATCCGCCAATTGGACGTTCACCACCTTCCTGTCCGTGATGAAATTCTGCCCCACCTGCATGCCCGGATGGCCCGGCGGGCGGATATCGACCCGATACTGAAAATATTCCTCCGCCTCATTGAGTGTGTTATCGCGGTTGAGGTCCTCGCCGTCCGGGTACATCGTAAAAGCGGATGCGAAATTCGAACCGGCAGTGGCAACGGGGGAGTTACCCTGCGGACTGTTGAAGTTCTTGTATCTGCCCAGGATGCCGGTCGACTGCTGATCATAGTAAGCATCCCTGTAATACCGGAAATTATCCGCGGATGGATCGTTCTGTGCATCCTGGTAGGCTTTGGATCCGACCCCATAGCGGTTGCGCAGATCCGACAGATATGATGCCCGTACCCGCTGCTCTGCGGTATCCGTCAATCCATCGAAACCCACATCCTGATAGGGTCTGTCGGCCGGATCATTGCTGAAAGCCTGCGTGATCTGGATGGGATTCAACGGAGACACACCCCAATTCGAGGTAGTGGTCGTTGAAGGAATGGAGGGTGTCGCCAATCCGTTTTCATAGAAACGGCGGGAGTCCCGGAGGACATCCTCTGAAATATTTCCCAGGTTGAAATACAGGGATCCACCGTTCGGGTTGGTCCCCTTGATGAACGGATCCAGGATCCAGCATTCAATAAACTCGATGTTGGCAGTTTCAAAATCCGTCTGGTCGATCGCACGCATGATACCGCCCCAACGCTTTCGCGGATTCAGCAACCGGCCGCTGGCATCGATCTCCGTGGACTCATAATTATACGGACCTTTTTCTTTTGGATAGTACGCCAGGTCGAAGGTGACGAGCTGGTTCTGGCCAAAATCTGGCGTCCGTTGCGGAAAGATCTCCTGTTGCGAAACACTTCGTACCCTGGGATCTGACAACTCCGTCGGATTTCCCCGGATAGGATTATTAGGATTGCTTCTCTCCTGGAGGATCGGCTCGATGTTGTACCAGGCCAGTTTAGCCCGGTTCTTCCCGTAGCCTATATCATCAAAGAGTTCAGCCTCCGGAAACAGCAAATTGCCACTCCGGTCCCGGGCACCCCTTGGCGTTGAGGCCAGCGTCCAGCTTACTAGCGGGAACCTTAGATCGATGCTCGCTTTCGTGCCCTCGAAATCATCCACATAGATCAATCCCGCCGCTCCCTTTCCGATCTGCGGGGCATGGCCCGGGATCATGCGGGCCGCTTCGGCCATGGCTGATATGGAAGTAGGGCCCGACGGCTTATAATTTGGTAAATGCCCCAACCATTTGTTCACCCTTGGTAATTCGCTGTTATAATTCAGATCCAGCCCCAACATGGTATTGCGGATGGGGTCGTTGCCGATCTCCATCTTGGTGAAGAAGGGCCGCTCGCTTAGGCGCACCATCGTGCCGCCCATCGAAAACTTCTTGCTGAACAGATAATCCCATCGCGCCCCCAGATAAGTACGTTGCTGCACACCGAAGGTTGCATTGTTCTCAAACTGAACATTGACGGGCACGCCCGACTTGGCAATGGCATCATTGATGACCCTCACCGTGCCCGAGACATAGTCTACCGTGTAGTCGATGTTCTCCTGAAGGGTACGCCCACCCGCCGTGACTGTGACTGAACCCGGCGGCACATTGAAGGCGTTCAGGGAGATCTCCCCGGTAGTGCCGGTAGATTTCGAAGTCCCCTTCATCACATACCGGTTCAGGTTGGCATAGGTGGCAGCAATGGCGCGGATTGTGTCATATAGCGGATAATAAAGATACTTCGACCGCAATGAGGGATTGTTGCTGAACACCGGCTCCAGATCCTTGCCGAAGGGTTCCAATACGGGGAAAATGATCCTGCTCTGGGAGGAATTGACCGTGTATCCTTCGACAAAATCAAAGACCCCGTCGGGCTGCGGGTCGTTCTGATTATTCAATCGGTCAAGATTCAACAGGGTCAGCAAGGGCACTCCCGCCTGATCGCCTTCCGGCAGATAGCGTTTCTCACCGCCTCCCGGCTCCTGGTATAACACATTGAACTGGAAATCCTGCCGCTCCAGCTGCCCGTAACCCACTGAATAGACATTCTTCATCATCAGATCCCACATGGGAAGGGTCGTACGCTGAGAAGTGGCTTTCAACAGCTTGAGGAATAACACTTTCTGAACGCCGGAGGTCGAGTCAACGGGTACATCCTGCGAGAATTCACCCACCTGAAAAACACGGCCGTTGACCGTGTACTGGTAGGCCACGGCCAATACTTCATCCGGCTGCAAACTGATGTTCAGGGAGATGAACCCCAACTGACGGTTGAAAAAATATTGCGTGCTGTCGAGCTTTCGGGCAAAGGTCTTCTCATAATCCTGTACCGGCAACAACCCCATGCCGTTCAGATAGTTCCCGATAAGTGACGGGTTTCGGCTGGAAGGATCCGTAATTAGTTTTCGGTACAGATCATTTGATTGGTTCGAAGGATATGGAGAACCCTGAAAGGGATTGATGACCGGTGGCTGACGATAGGGTTTCTGTTCACCGAGGTCCATCAATCCCACAATATCCCGGGTGTTGGTGGTGGCGCCGGTCCGATTGGTGACCCATACATCAAGCCTGAGCAACTGCACCTGCGAGTTGATGATCGGCAGGTTTTTCATAGACTTATTGTAAGTATCCCGGAAATACTGGGCCAGCAGGAAGTGGCGGTTCTCCTCATACTCATCAGCCTTGATCTGAAAAGGCTGCGAGCTGGCACCTCCCTGCATGGCCATCGACTGACGCTGCGAACGCTGGTTGGCAACGATGGTCGAGAGCCAGAGCTTCCCAAATTGCAGCTGCGTCTTGATGCCGAATAACTGCTGAGCTCCGGGGATCAAGGTGCCTTTGGAAGCGAATGATGTATTTCCGACCTCGATCTTTCGGAAGATATCCTCCCCACTGCCGGAATAGTCCAGTTTCAACTGGTTCTCGAAATCGAAGGTCGACAGGGTGTTGTAACTGATCGGCATCTTCATTTTGTCGCCGATATTTCCCATGACGTTCAGGTTGGCCGCCATGTCAAAATCCAGTCCGCCATTCTTGCGCGCACGTTCCGGAAGGGTTGGATTCTTGATGTTCTGCCCCTGGTAACCTGCTGTCAGATTGACTTCTCCCTGAGGTTTTATGTCGATCTTCCCGTTGCCGAACAGTCGATTGAACAGATCCTCCCCCATGGTTAGCTTCGGCTTCTGCGTCTTGCGATTCAACAGACTGGTCATGTTCGCGCGATCCCGGAAATAGGCCTGTTCCGCTTTCCGGGACTGTATCCGCATGAACTCGTCGAAGGTCAGGGCTGTCGGCTTCCGATAATATTTCCCGCCGATCTTTTCGATGATGACATACTGCTTCGTGGCAGGATCATACACGATCGAATCGCGGATATTCGACGGATCACGAAGATCAAAAGGATTGCGGCCGGATGCTGTGTACCGATCCGTCCTGCGATCCTTCAGGGGATAACGGAGGCTGTCCTGACTCGGGAGGGTATCCATCCCGGTACGCAGGAGCGCGCGCGACTGTTCCACTCCGAAGGTGGAGTTGGACAATGACGTCAGCGACAGACAAATGAAGGATATCGTGACCGAAATAAGATTCAAGACAGCGAACGGGTGTTAGTGGGGTAGAATTTCGGTCAAATTGATTGGAGTGCTTTTTTGATGAGTATTTCCAAAGGTTGGTCTGGCGTGAGTGTAGAAGCGGCTTTGCGCACCGCCGATTCGGCCGTGGCGCGCGGAATGCCCAATGCCATGAGTGCCTGCAGGGCATCCTGTTCTTGTGAGGGCACCGCCGTGGATCCGCCTCCGGAGGTTTGCAAGGGCAGTTTGGACATTTTATCCTTCAACTCCAATACAATGCGCTCAGCCGTTTTTTTACCAATGCCCTTGACGCGCTCCAGCAACCTGCTGTCGCCCTTAGAAATGGCCTGTGCAATCTCATCAGGCCGCATTGAAGACAACATCATCCTGGCAGTGGAAGCACCAACCCCCGTGATGCCGATCAATTGGACGAACATATCCTTTTCAGGCTGATCATAAAAACCATAAAGTGTCTGCCCATCCTCTCTGAACTGCTGATGGATCAGCAATTTGATCCTGTCCTTTCCCTCCAGCCTCGAATATGTATTCAGGCTGATCTGCACTTCATATCCCACCCCATTCACATCCACATGTAACATGGAAGGAGAGGTGTGTGTCAGCATGCCATTGAGATAAGCGATCATGTCGGGGTTCGTTCTTCAAAAATAGGCGTTTTGCCGATTGAATTGACCAATGTACATCTTCATGGGACGTTAATATTGCACGATTTGGTATTTTCGCGTCTAATCGACCCCATTACCACATGCGTACCAAGATAACCGCCGCCATCACCGCCATCGGCGCCTATGTTCCGGATGACAAACTCACGAATGCCGATCTCGAAAAAATGGTGGATACCAACGACGAATGGATCCGATCACGTACGGGCGTCTCCGAACGACGGATCCTTCGGGGTGAAGGCAAGGCCACATCCGACATGGTGGTACCGGCCGTACAGCGGCTCTGCGAAAAAAGAGGTATCCAGCCCAACGACATCGACTGCCTCATCGTAGCAACGGTCACCCCGGATATGATATTCCCCTCCACGGCGAATGTGTCCTGTGACAAACTTGGCATCAAAAACGCCTGGAGTTTTGATATCCTGGCTGCTTGCTCAGGCTTCCTCTATGCCCTGACCACAGGCGCAGCCCTCGTGGAGAGCGGACGCTACAAGCGCGTAGTCGTCGTCGGAGCTGATAAGATGAGTTCCATCGTGGACTATACGGATCGCACCACCTGCATTCTCTTCGGAGATGGCGCAGGAGCCGTGCTGCTCGAACCCAACATCGAAGGATATGGCGTACTGGACAGCATCCTGAAAAGCGACGGCAGTGGTGGTAAGTATCTGCACATGAAAGCCGGCGGATCACTCAGACCCGCCAGCATCGAAACCGTCACCAACGGAGAACACCACATACACCAGGAAGGACAGGCCGTCTTCAAGTTCGCCGTCACCGGCATGGCCGATGTATCCTACGAACTGATGAAACGCAATAACCTTGAAGCGGAAGATATAGCATGGCTCGTGCCTCACCAGGCCAACAAACGCATCATTGATGCCACCGCAAACCGAATGGGCCTCTCTCAGGAGAAGGTCATGATGAACATCGAACGCTACGGAAATACCACGGCCGCCACCATTCCGCTATGCCTGTGGGACTATCGCAAGCAACTCAATAAGGGCGATAACATTGTGCTGGCAGCCTTCGGCGGCGGCTTCACATGGGGCGCCACCTGGATAAAATGGGAATACTGAGCGCTGAACAGACGACCATCTCCGATCCATCATAACGGGAGCGCGTAACCGAAACGCCGTCCCCCAACAGCAGTAATCATGGCCGACAAGGACTTCCCGATCTCTGGCTTCAGTTCCCTGGCCATACATGCCGGCCACGAACAGGATCCGAACTATGCCCACCTGACCCCCATCTATGCCAGTTCAACCTATGTGTTCGACGAGGCCGAACAGGGGATGCGTCGCTTCAGCGGCGAAGAACCGGGTTATATTTACTCCCGATGGGGGAATCCCAACATGACGGAAGCGGAGGAAAAGATCGCAGCCATGGAAACCTTCGGGGTGACCGATGCCGAAGGAACTCCACTGAAAGTAAAGGCTCTCCTGCATGCCTCCGGAATGGCCGCCATCTCTACCCTGCTGCTCGCCAACCTCAAACAGGGAGACAAGATCCTCTCCCACTTTTCGCTCTATGGCGGAACCCAGGACCTCCTCAACCGACTATTGCCTTCGCTCGGCATGGGTTCTGTCATCGTTGACATGCGGGATCCTCAGCGTGCGGAAGACGCGCTCAAAGCCGACCCTTCCATCAAAATGGTCTATCTCGAGACGCCCGCAAATCCAACGATCCAGTGTGTGGACATCGAGGTGCTTTCTGAGATCGCACACCGCCATGGATGCATCGTCGCCTGTGACAATACCTTTGCCACCCCCTACCTGCAACAACCCTTCCGTTTCGGTGCCGACTTCGTCGTGCATTCCACCACCAAGTTCCTGAACGGACACGGCACCCTCATCGGCGGTGTACTCCTGGGCCGGGATCTGGAATTCATGCGCACACATGGCACCAAGATCCATCGCATGCTCGGCGGTAACAGCAACGGATTCGACGCCTTCCTGCTCGTCAATGGCATGAAAACCCTGGAGATCAGAATGGAACGTCACTGCCATAATGCGATGGAAGTCGCCTCCTTCCTGGATGAACACCAGGCCGTAGCACAGGTGAATTACAACGGACTGCCACATCACCCCGATCATCTCGTCGCCATGAAACAGATGAGGCATCCGGGAGCCATGCTCAGTTTCGAAATGAAGGATGGCCTGCAAGCCGGCATCCGGGTCATGAACAGACTCCGACTGTGCACCCGGACCGTTTCCCTCGGAACCTGCGACACCCTGCTCTGCCATCCCGCATCGATGACACATGCCAGTGTGCCACGGGAAGACAGACTTAAATATGGCATTTCCGACGGACTGATCCGCGTCAGTGTCGGCATGGAAAACATCCAGGACATCATCGCAGATCTGTCTCAGGCTCTAAGCGACTGATCCATGACCCCGACGATCATCTTCTGGGCGCGCATCGGCATTATACTGCTGCTTGGATACACCTTGGTCTCCCATCTGTGGAATGCAAAAAAACGGGGGTATGTCCTGCCCAGGCAACGATCCGACTGGAAACCGTTGCTGAACGATGCCTTCACACTGCTGGCAGGCGGTTTCGCCCTGTTCATGCTGGAGAAAAACTACCAGGCACCAATGGATGCAGTGCTGGAGGAAGCACCATCAGACATCAGTCAACTGTCGTACCTCGATCTGAATACCGGCCAGACCCATCGCCTGTCAGATTTGCAGGGCAAAATCGTTATCCTGAACATCTGGGCCACCTGGTGCCCACCCTGCCGCAGAGAAATGCCCGACCTCAGTGAAGTCCAAAAAAAGTTCGGAATCGATAAATTGGCCGTGATCGCACTCTCCGATGAAGACGCCGCCACGGTCACAAATTATGTTAAGGATAAAGGATTCGCTTTCACCACGGGGCTCTTTACACATATACCCGCCTCCATCGCCAAAGTGGGTACCCGCCCCGTTTCGATCCTGATCGATCCCGGGGGAAATATTCGGAAAATTGTGGTGGGTGCCCGGGGAACCGATTTCT
>CAJBZC010000035.1 GCA_903959965.1 uncultured bacterium | reverse complement strand
CGCTGGCTCCCGTTGAAGGAAACCGTCACCGTCTCATCACGGTCAGACCAGCCCCAGACAGGCACCGGCATGCCACGCTGCAGCACCATCCCGTCGGAAAAAATTCGCGGAAGTCTAACAGCCGCATCCGAAACTTGTCCGGCGAAAATTAAGATCCCAAAGAGAACCGAACGCAAGGAAGTATTCATATTTATTTTAAATATAAATGGAAACCCGAGGACCCTCATCATCAATCACTTCTTCAATCCAAACGATCAGCGGCCAGAACTCCCGGCAGACGTGGCTTTCATGGCCACGGACCGTGAGCGTGCCTCCGCGAAATACGACATCATCTTGGCATGCATATCGGCCTGTGCCGCTGCGTTGGCCTTGCTGCCCGCCAGGTTCACACGCTCCTCCGGATCGGTATCATAATCGTATAATTCCTGACCGATCAGCGCCGAAGCGTCAAAAGGCATGTCGCTCTTCCAGTCATTGCCCATCCACACCGTATAACGATAACGGCCACTGCGCAGGGCATAGCCCATCACTTTTGAAGATGTATGTCCGGCCGGAAGCGTCGTTCCCTTGGCGATCGCCCGGGGGTATTGACTGACAGAAAAATCCTTTACTTTTTTCGAAGGATCCTTCATCACGGCCACCTGACTCCGGCCATGCAGATGTCCGGGGATGGGCGATCCCGTAAGCTCACAAAGCGTAGGAAAGATGTCCACGAACTCCGAATGTGAGCGGGTCTGCGAGGGACGAATACCCGGCGCTGAAATGATCAGCGGCGTACGTGTAGCCTGTTCAAAAGTGGAATGCTTGCACCAGAGATTGTGATCCCCCAGATGCCAGCCGTGATCCCCCCAAAGCACAACGATCGTATTCTCCCGCAAACCCAGTGAATCCAACGCCTTCAGCAGTCGGCCCACATTGGCATCGGTGTAAGAGATCGCCGCAAAATATCCATGCAGCAATTCCCGCTGTTTGTCCTCCGGGATAGTTACCCCGTAAGGCTTTTCGGTCTCCGGACGGATCAACGGGGCGATGTCGGTGTATGACCTGATCTCCCCGGAATTGTGCATGGAAACGTCCACACCGCCCTTCGACATCAACTGATACTTCGCCACGGGCATGTCTTCCCTACGATAAAGATCCCAGTACTTCTTAGGCGCCACAAAGGGCAGATGCGGTTTGGCCAAGCCCACTGCAAAGAAAAACGGCGCATCCCCTTTGGCCAATCCACCGAGGATATCTATGGCTTGCAGCACATTCGCCCCGTCATTATAGGCATTATCAGGTACATCTGCGTTTTCTACCGACGGCTTCACTTTGTCCATCAAATATTGACGCACCTGTTGCTTGGACATTCCCTGAGCCTGGGCCTCTTTCGTATACCGCTCTGCCTCCTGACGTGCTGCGACCGACTGATAGCGACCCGTCACCGGTTCCCCAAAACCGCGGGCATAGTAACGATCCTCCGTCTTATAATAAGGCACACTCCAGGACGGCTTGTCGATGTCTTCATCCACACATCGTGGATCATAAACTTTTCCGATGCCCTGGGTGGAATAGCCCTGGGCCCATAAATGTTGAGGAAGTGTGAGGATACCAGGATTGAGGTTGCGCATACGCACCTCCATGTTGTACACCTTTGTGTGATCCGGGCGCATGCCGGTCATGAGACTGGCGCGGGTCGGCCCGCAAACCGCCTGCTGGCAATAATTTGCCATAAACACGGTGCCGGAAGCCGCCAGCCGGTCGATATTCGGCGTCTTGACCATGCGACTGCCATAAGCGCCTATTTCCGGTTTCAGATCATCGATCGCGATGAAGAGGATGTTGGGACGCTTTTTTTGCGCCAGAACATCAGCCGGAACGGCCAACATGAGCGGAACTGCGGATAAGGCGATGAAGATATTTCGTAGCATGTGTCTGTAGCGTTCAGACACTCAAGATATCGAATAAATACGCCCCGATGACCTATAGAATCCGAAAACGATTTCGGCTTCAGGGAGCGATCCAGATCAATGGATGACGAACCGGAAGATTGCGGATCACCTCTTCTTCCCTCGGAAACCTGGGGAGCCAGTACCAGGTATCCAGCCAGTCAGCCTCACGGTAACGCACATACGAAAACAGAAGATGAGGATGCGCGACCGGCCAGTTATCCCAGTACATCACATCCTGCTTGTAGGGCCAGCGCGACTTATCAACGATGAAGGGATGCATGAACTCGATGGCGCGCCGCATCGTCCGGCCATCAGGCAGGCGAAAATCCCAGAGGTCATCGGCTGGTGTAGACAACACATGACAGATCGTGGCCATCGCATCCAGGTTGAACAGTGCATAGCCGTAAGGCTTGGTGCGCGCCAGCTCCAGCGGAAATCGCCCGGCACTGTCGAGCTGCCCGGGCAATAATACCTGCCGAAACTGCCGCCGGCAACTGTCCATCCAGTATTGATCGCCTGTGAACCGGGCAAATACCGCCACCTGCATCACCCAGCAAGTGCCGTGATTATTTTTGGCCTGCCCTTCCTGCACACCATAAGGATGCTTTGTCACCCATTTGATATATTCCGAAAACCAGCGGCGGGCATCGGCCATCACATCCCCGTCAACCCCGTCGGCCTCCCGCATGACATGCAGGGCCTGGGCTACCTCCATCATCTGGATCATATCGATCACCCCGATCGAACGACCCGTCGCCCGACCCTTGATCGCCTGGGCATACAACAGCGACGGATTCATGCGCGTGGCCGTATCCGAAAACCAGGCCCTCGCATGACGCATGGCCTGACGTACATATCGGCTCTCACCCGTGACCAGCCAGGCTGAGGCGAGATCGCCCATGAGGCGACTGAATCGTACCATCGCCCGACGATGTGACAGGAAATTAGCAGGATTGGTCAGCCCGTCGCGCTGGATGTACGGACTGTCGGCATGCTCCGGATTTGGCCACCAGTAATCCCCTTCGGAGAAAAAATCATGCGCCCCCCCGGCAGAACGGGCACTTCTGGTAGCCGTGACCGTTACCGGGGCCTCTTTCAGGGCCAGACTGCCCAGATACATGATATCCTGACGATACCAAGCCGTAACCGAAACAAAAAGCGGCTGCGCATCTGCAGCGGAGAAGAAGAAGATGAGGATCCCTGTCAACCAGCTCCTGGTGGCCCGAAGCATAGGAAGGAAACGCCTGGACGATGGATTGTCTCGCATGTTTCGGGGAATCATCTTGAAAGGTTTAGCACATTCAGACCAGATCTTCCCGCATGGGACTGAAGACATCCACCAGCGTGCCGTCTTCTATGCATACGGCACCGTGCACGACATCCGGCGGGATATAATAGGCATCGCCGGCCCTCAGCCGGCGAGACTCTCCGCCGATGCTCACGTCAAATACGCCGGATTCAATGTGCGTGATCTGAGAATGCGGATGCTGATGCAGGGTGCCAATGCCCCCCTTCAAAAATTCTACGCGCACCATCATCAGTTGCCGGTCGTATCCCATGATCTTACGGCGTATGAGAGGATCCACTGTCTCCCAGGCAATGGCGGCATCCTCAATGAACGGGTTCGTTGCTTTCATGTCGTTATGGGTGCGGTCCGTCTACAACAGACCCATATTCAGAAGAAAATTCGTACGAAGATATGAATCGAAGGTGGGCAAACAACCACCCCCTAAAAAACCTTTCGATGTAGCATGAAAACCCTGTATAGCCTCAATCTACCGCCATCCAGGCCGCGAAACGATCCAAAACTGGCGTATCCACAGAGTCCGTCACCCGCAGGCGCAGCCTGTCCCCCTTCAATGGTGCCGGTAACCGATGCAGGAACCTATGCCCCACTGATGTACCCTGTACCACGGTGCTCCACCGTCCCCGCTCACGTACTTCGACGACAAATCCGCGGATACGCTGCCCTTCCGGTAAAGACTCCGCCAGATCGATCAGATCAAAGGACGCTCCCTTGGGGATCGCCATCTCCAGGATCGCCCCACGCCCTGATACCTGCGCCACGGGTCGGGAAAACATCCGATCCAGCCGGGCCCGGAATTTTTTGAGCGTATCCGCATCTGCCGTCGGGAACAAACCGTCAGGCCCCGGCGTCACACCCAGGATCAGGGTCGAATTATGCCCGACAGATCCCATATACATCCGGGTCAAATGATCCACCGACTGGATCGCCCCTTCGTCATTCGGCTCCCAGAACCATTCGTGACGGCCTTTCGCTCCGCGCAAGGGCGCATCCGACATGGCCGGCATGTAATATTTCCCATCAGGATCCCCCGTCTTCAGTAATTTAAAATCATTGGCAAAGATGACCGACTGGTTTGTGGAATGAGAATAGGGAAAGGGATAATTTGACCAACTGGGGTAAGGCACCGTCCCCGATTCAGATCCCCCCCAGCGGATGTCCGCCTTCTGACTATTGTGATAAAAGATCGCCCCCGGCTGCAGCCGCTGCGCGATCGGCAGGATATCCGGCCCGCCCAGCTCCGGACCATGCGCACCGCCGTCAAACCAGATGAAAAAAAGCGGACCATACTTACTGAGGAGTTCCTCCGTCATCCGCTCACAATAACGATTGTACCAGGCTTGCCGACGTTTGGCGAATTCAGTCGTCCCTTCGGTCTTGAAGTCATACACGCCCATGAATGAATTCCACCGAATGCCGATGTACACGCCAGGCAGTACTCCATATTTCCGGCAGGAAGCTACAAAATCCGCAAACACATCCCCTTTTCCGTCGCGCCAACGCACTGATTTCAACGAATAAGGATTCACATCGCTCTGATACAGGGCAAATCCCGTCTCATGGGTGACCGTCAGAATGGCAAACTTCCCGCCCCCATCCCGCACCGCGCGGATCCACTGGTCCGTATCCAACTGTGTTGGATCAAAGATCTGATGATCGGGCATCGGCGTGATCCGATTCTGCCCCTGATTGTATCGCTTTCCGTCAAATACATGCAGATCATAGGAAACAAGCACCCCATATTCCGCCTGCTGCCACTGCATCTGCACGGGACTCGGCAAAGGAACCTGGGCATCCGCACGAAGACCAGCCAGGATGATACACAGACACAAGACAAATGATATTCGCATCAGTTCAGCATTCATTCATGAGGATAAGGCACAGGACGTCCGGTAGACTTGAATCCCGGCATCGGGGTTTTCATCTGCTTGAGTCGCTCCCCGAGCAGGACAGACAACTCCCGAGCCTTGTCAGGATACTGCCCGGCAAGGTCCTGCGTCTCCCCGATATCCTTCCTTATATTATATAACTCCTTTTTTCCCGTGCGCAGGGAGACGATCAGTTTCCAATCTCCCAAGGATACGGCGCTAAAGAAATTGATGGCCGGGCCGTCCTGCGACGTCCATTTGACCGGAAAATGCCAGAAGAAAGGACGTTCCCCGAGGTCTTTCACCCGGCCGGACAACAATGGCACCAGATTCTTGCCATCAACCGTCTGTATGATCTTCGGCTGTTTGATGCCCGCCATATCTAAGATGGTCGGGAACAGATCCTCCACGCTGACGGGTATTTCCACCGCCGATCCGGGCTTGATGACACCCGGCCAGCGGATCAGCATGGGATTGCGGATGCCCCCTTCATACAGTGACCCCTTACCCGCACGCAGCGGAAGGTTGTGTGTATGCGGCTGTCCGCCCCGGAGCCCCTGAAGGCTCAACCCACCGTTGTCACTCATGAAAAAGATGATCGTATTTCGATCCGCGCCCTTTGCCTTGAGAAAGTCCAGCAGATCCCCAACGCTCTTGTCCATCCCCTCCACCAGCGTGGCATACGCGGCCTCGGTGCTGTCGAGCCCCATGTCGAGATACCGCTGCAGATACCGAGGGTCAGACATGATGGGGGTATGCACGGCGTAATGGGAGAGATGCAAAAAGAAAGGCTGGCCGTTGCGGATCGGGGCTTCCAGCGAGCGAAGCGCCTCTTTCGTCAGGGCTTCCGTCAGGAAAGTACCCGTCCCGTGATAGGCCTGCAGGTCGGGAACCGCC
The DNA here is from genome assembly GCA_903959965.1 of uncultured bacterium. Classification (GTDB taxonomy): domain Bacteria; phylum Bacteroidota; class Bacteroidia; order Chitinophagales; family Chitinophagaceae; genus Pollutibacter. Next base: position 2,284 of record CAJBZC010000035.1, on the reverse strand, counting down.
TGGATCGTGGGCTTCATCGGCACATTCCCGTAATTGTCTTCCGACCGGTAACTCTGCGGATGACCGGCGGAATGACCAGCAATATTCACCTGAAAGCCCAGGGCCAGCGGATTAGATCCCGGCGTACCACTCGATCCCCAGTGCGCTTTCCCCACATGGATGGTCTGATAGCCCGCTTCATTCAACAAAGCCGGCAGCGGCGTGGCGTGGACCGTACCCGGAACGCCGGCTACCGGACTCATACCATTATGATTCCACACAGCGGGCTGCATCTCGGAATCCGGACCGTCCGTATTCCGATCCCTGAATGGAGAAGTCCAGTTGACGACATGATGCCGTGTCGGATTCATCCCCGTGATCATGCTTACCCGACTCGGCGTACACACGGATGAGGCATAAGCCCTCGTCATCCTGGCACCCTCAGCCGCGAGCCGCTCCATCCCAGGCGTGCGATAGCGCCTGTTCAAAGGGGTCGCCTCCGTCCAAAAGGGCACGGAGCAATCCTGCCAGCCCATATCGTCCACCACGAACATGATGATATTCGGGCGGGATGCAGGAGATTTCGAAGATTGGGCCGAAGTTGACAAACAAAGCAACAGGGCGGGGAGCACGCGGGTCATGCGTATGAAGCGCATCATTAATTATGGTATTTGTAGGGAATATAGCAATTTTCCATGGCATGGGTCGTCGCCCTTAGCGGTAGAGGCCAAAGGCCGCCAGATGCAAGTCCCCCCTGCCTTCCGAAAAACGCAGCCGCAGCCGGTCGGCGGTCACCGTCGGAAATCTCAACAAGCGCTTGTAACCGACCGTCGTTCCCCGCGTGACCTCCTTCCATGCTCCCTGCACGTATTGCTCCAGGATAAAGGACTCCGCCCGCTGGCCATGACGGATATTTTCCTGCAAAGACAGTACGCTGAAAGATACGGGTGCTTTGAATGTCAACTCCACCTGCCCCGTTCCCGGCGACAATATGATATCCGTTGCGTCATCAGCATCCGTGAGTTTTCGGAGAGATCCACGACCAATCGGACTGCCGGCCCGGGCAACCAGGTTGGTATCGAAGATGTTCGAACGCAGGGCCGTCCACTCCGCCAACCGGAGACTGTCGCTCGAATGGATCCGCCCCCGACGATCGGGTGGGATGTTCAGCAACAGTACACCATTGCGGCCAACCGAACTGAAATAGATGTCATTCAGTTTTTCTGCGGACTTTACCTGGCTATCCTCTTTGTCATGGTAAAACCAACCCGGACGGATGGAGACATCCGTTTCAGCCGGATACCAGACCAGGGCTTTCGCATTTTTCAACTTATCGCGACTGCCCAGGTCACTGCCTGTCATGTCTCCTATGGGTTTAATTTCAAGACCTTGTTGAGACCCAGCCGCAACTGCCGCCGGATCTATATTATTGGCCGGCACCACACTCCACTCGGTTTCACGCCCATAGCCCGTTTCGGTTCCCACCCAGCGGACATCCGGTCCCATAATGGCGATCACCGCCTCCGGCTGCAATTGTCGGATCAGCCGATACCAACGCGGGAAGTCATACACCTGACGTTTGCCGTTAGGGCCCTCCCCGTTGGCGCCATCGAACCAGACTTCATCCACCTTGCCGTAGCGGGTCAGCAGCTCAGTAAGTTGAGCGACAAAGAAATCATTATAGGCTTCCGTGCCATACATCGGTGCATTCCGATCCCAGGGAGAAAGGTAAACGCCAAAACCGATACCGTGCTTCCGGCAGGCTTCCGCCACATCGCGCACGACATCCCCCTTCCCGTTTTTCCATGGACTTTTTTCTACCGTGTGATCCGTCACATCACTCGGCCAGAGACAAAAACCGTCGTGGTGCTTGGCCGTGATGATGACCTGCCTGATCCCTGCCGCCTTCACCGTCCGGATCCACTGATCAGCATCCAATGCCGTTGGATTGAACAACATGGGATCCTCCTTCCCGTCACCCCATTCCCGACCGGTGTAGGTATTGATACCATAATGAAAGAAGGCGGTCAACTCCAGCTGCTGCCAGCGAAGTTGCCGGGGTGAAGGCTTCAGAGATGCCGCTTTCCGCACAATGGCGTCAAGGTCATCGGTCGAATCAATCAGCACAAACGGAGTAGACTGTGCCGTCGCCATGGCAACCGGCAACAACATGCATCCCAGAAAACTACGCAGCACACGATTAAAATTATTCAACATGTTGGGTTGTATTGAAAAGGGAATGTACGACGAAGGAGGGAAAACACGATCAATTGAAGGGGACATGAATTTGCCACATAAAACGGGT
>CAJBZC010000034.1 GCA_903959965.1 uncultured bacterium | reverse complement strand
ATCAGGTCCGGAAGCGCTGGTTGAATATGCCTCAGAGTGGCCTCAGATCATGACCGTGGTGGACAAACTCCTGTTATTGGAAGATCGTGGCGGATTTCTGCGAAGCATTTCCGTTCCGGTCCATACCAAATGGCTGAAGTCAAGGCAGGCCCGTTATTCCACCCGGATTAACGTCGGATGAGTTGGATGCTTTTGAGCAGTTGCGTTTCTCTAATGGACGTATTGAGCAGGAGCGTATCCGGCTGGATCATCTGGCTGCGATGGTTGATCGCTGTTGACGGGTTATTTGTCTTAGATTATCTTTTGGCAATTGGCGACGTTCGCATTGTTGTTTGATGGAGGGCGATATAGAACTGGCGTGCATGATATTGAAGTAAGGGATCATTGCAGCTTCTGAAAATGATGTTCCAAATGTAGGAACATGCCCCTTCGGAAATCCTCCTTGCCACCGTTCCTGAGGATCTCTACCAGTTTCATATGGCTTACTTTTCCGATGATCGGTACCCTTTCTAAGGTTAGAACGTAACCAAAAATAGGGATCAGCAGGTTCTGGAATCGCATCATCGTATCGTTGCCTGTCATCCTGTATAGCTTGCCATGAAAGGCAATCTCGTGACTGATGCGGAAACTGTTGTCTCCCGGATCTTTTTTGTGTTGTCGGGCAATCTCCTCCAGTTCATCGATATCCTCTTTCTTGAGTCTGAGATACAACAGGTCTGCGAGTCCCATCTCCAGGGTAAGCCGGAGTTCAAATAGGTCCCTCAATGTACGTTCTCCGATCAGGGTGGGATCCATGATCCGCTCGAAAGAACTCATGATATCGAGGTTGGCCAGGATCATACCCGATCTCCGCTTCGATTCAATGATTCCGAGCATCCGCAATCGGCTAAGTGCTTCCCGCACTACGTTGCGACTGACACCGAGGGCATCGGCAATATCGGTTTCCTTCGGCAGTGAATCACCGGGCTTGAAAGCATTCTTGCGCAGGAATTCTCGTATGCGGCTCTCCGCAATGTCGGCCATGCTTTTATGATCTATCTTTTTGAGATCCCGGGTGATGCCTTTCGACTTCATGGATGAATGCTGTGAGTTAATGTGGAAGCGGTTTAATCGGCAAAATTAATTAATTATACATCTAGTTATCAATCAGCGCCTGAACTGATCATTGATGAATACTGGAGTGATGGTTCGCCGATGGAGTCAATCCGTCTTTTGGGGCGGTCCGGCGACTGAAGGCTTCGTAAAATCGCCAACGAAAAGCATTTTCCTTCTGATAGCTGTGGTTGGGGTAACGCATGTTCACTTCCTCTATTTCTTTTACATAGGCCTGTAGCACTGCCGTTTCCGCAAGGGGGTCTGCAGTGGCTTGTCTCCAGGTCAACAATGCTTTTTTTAATCGCCTGAATATCCGTTCATATTTTCTGTCATCCGAAAGATTGATCCACTCCTGAGGGTCTTTTTGCAGATCGAAAAGCTCGAATTCCGGCGGATGTTGATACCGGTCATATGCATTTTTTATATCTGCCCTGGCAACCTTTAATTCCTGCTGTTCCGTCCCACCGTCGAAATGACTGTTGAAATGACCAGCATATAGTTTAAAATCCGGATTTTCCTGGTTAGGGATCAGGTGGTGGATCAGTTTATATTGTTGGTCGCGTATGCTGCGGGTTGGATGAAAGAACATGGAAGTGCCCCCGTCACTGGCGCTATAAATATAAGGTCGATTTTCTTTGAGACGGCCGTCTGTCAGGGTGGGTATCAGACTTTGCCCAGGCAGTCCTGAGGGTAAAACTTCGCCAGTGATTTCCAGGATGGTTGGTAACAGATCGATGACGGAGACGAGTTCATGTACCGTTGAACTTTGTTTTTCAAGCCTGGGATCTTTAATGATCAGCGGAATCCGAAGTCCGGCCTCATGACTGCTGTGTTTCCCTCTGGAGAATTGTGCTCCATGGTCTCCGAGATAAATGATTACAGTATTTCGGTCTGCGCCACGTTCCCGTAAAAGATCGAGCAGCTGTCCACAGAGTGCATCCAGCCGTTCAATGCTGTTATAATAGTCGGCGGTATATTCCAACAGGCGTGGACTTGAAGCCCCCACAAAAGGAAGCGTTCCTTTCATGTCTTTTCCGCTTCTGGGTGCAACGGGCAGTCCCCCCGCCTGACGCACCAGCGGGAAATGCGCATCTGGAAAGTTTACCATCAATAAAAATGGTTCAGGGCCGCCACCCATGAAATGATTGGCCTCTTTGACATAATCATGCATGTTGTTCCGCTTGAAGTTGTCACTCCGAATGGCACTCCAGTCAAACGGGATGGATGACTCGGGATTCACATGGATCTTGCCAATTACGCCGGTGCGATATCCGGACTTCTTCAGGTATGCGGGGAATGTCCGCGTGTCTTCATACATGTGATATTTATGAGTGGCCAACCCTACCT
>CAJBZC010000033.1 GCA_903959965.1 uncultured bacterium | reverse complement strand
TTCCGGAATGTGAAACTGTCCTACCGAAAGGATGATTTTCGACCTGCCGTGACGATGGATGATGTGCAGTCAAGTACGTTCTCGGGGCTGAACATCCCGACGGCCAGGGAGCTGCCGGTCGTGTACTTACACGAGACGAAAGAGGTCAGCCTGCCCGGACTGCAGACTGTTTTCCCCCTGACAGAAGCTGTTAAACGTGTCAACAATGCTGTTCGATGAACCGCATCCATTCGATGATTTTCTAATCCCCTTCTTCTTTAAGTGAATATGAGAACGCTTAGATCTTTGGCGCTGTGGTGTGCCGTTCTGTTGCCTGTCATGTCATCCGCGCAGACCTCAGGCGTGGTCTGGCTGGACTCCTTATCCATGCAGTCCTTTTCCGAAGGGATACGTCCCGTGAAGGAGCGAAGAAATTATCAGAACGATTCGATGAAGATCGCCGGGCGATATTTCGACCGGGGAGTTGGTCTGCAGTCAGTCAGCGTCATCCCCCTTCAACTGGATGGTCGTGGCCTCCGTTTCCGTGCGGTGGTTGGTGCCGAAGACATGGGTAATCCGAATCTCCCGGTTCATTTCTTCCTTCTCGCCGATGGAAAGGTGGTATGGCAAAGCGGGCCGATGCGGGTCGGAGATCCGGCCAAATCGGTGGATGTAGATCTTCGGGGTGTGCGTCGGATGGGGCTGCTCGTGACCGATACGGTGGGCGGCATATCAAATAAACGCACTTATGCCAACTGGGCGGATGCCCGATTGGATATGACCGACGGGAAGCCTCCCCGTCATATTCCCAATGATGATCCTGCCGAGATCTTCACGCCGCCTGTGGCCAAGACACCCCGGATCAATTCCGCACGGGCCTTTGGCGCCAGGCCGGGTCATCCCTTTCTGTTTCGCATCGCGGCAACGGGCGAGCGACCAATGACATTCGGGGCCCAGGGGTTGCCGCAGGGTTTGTCATTGGATCCGCAGACGGGCATCATCACAGGTCGCCTGACGGAGCCGGGCGACTACCGGGTGCGGGTAACCGCTGTCAACAAACGAGGACGGGCCGAGAGCACGCTGAAGATCCGTATTGGCGATACGATCGCACTCACGCCTCCCATCGGGTGGAATGGATGGAACAGCTGGGCGGACCTTATTGATGCGGAGAAGGTGATTGCATCCGCGAAAGCTATGGTGGACAAGGGTCTGGCGGATCATGGATGGACCTATGTGAACATCGACGATACCTGGCAGGGCCGTCGTGATGGCCCGTTGACGGCATTGCAGCCGAATGAGAAATTTCCGGATATCAAAGACATGGTAGACCAGATCCATGCCATGGGATTGAAGGCGGGCCTGTATTCCACACCTTATATTTCCACGTATGCGGGCTACCCGGGCGGGTCCTCCGACCATCCAATGGGCGGGGAGACCCGTGAACTCATCAAGCCGAACCGACAGCCCTTCATGCGGATCGGTCCAAACCGGTTCGAGGAACAGGATGCAAAACAGATGGCCGTTTGGGGATTTGATTTTCTGAAATACGACTGGCGAATGGATGTGAATTCATCCGATCGCATGTTCAAGGCCCTGCGAAACTCCGGGCGCGATATCATCCTGAGCCTGTCCAACAACGCACCGTTCGACAAAGTGAAGGACTGGGTCCGTACCTCGAATATGTATCGCACGGGTCCGGATATCCGCGACAGTTGGAACAGTCTGTTCATGACGTCCTTCTCCCTGGACAAATGGGGGCCCTATGCCGGCCCGGGGCATTGGAGCGATCCGGACATGATGATCGTCGGTAATGTCACCACCGGCCAGGAGATGCATCCCACGCGATTGACGCCCCATGAGCAGTACAGTCATATCAGCATGTTCGCGTTGTTATCGGCCCCGATGCTGGTGGGTTGTCCGATCGAACAGCTTGATGCCTTCACCCTGAATTTGCTGACGAACGATGAGGTCATCGCGGTTGATCAGGATCCACTGGGGCGCCCGGCGAGGCTGTTGCGGGATACGGTGGGTGTGCAGACCTGGCTGAAGACCATGGAGGACGGGTCGTATGTACTCGGGTTATTCCACACGGGGAACTATGGAGAG
>CAJBZC010000032.1 GCA_903959965.1 uncultured bacterium | reverse complement strand
GGTCTGATCGTGCTTTTCGAAAAATCGAAATCAGAGGATTTCGAACTGAACTGCCAAATACGCACCTATATATATTCAGTATGTAGGAGAATATGGCTGAAAAAACTTCAGTATCTGCGCCGATTTGAGACGCAGGTGGAGATGCTGGAGGAGACGGTTCCGGTCGAAGACGACATAGAGGCCCATGATAAGTTGAATACCCAATATGGGATCATGAAAACTGCCATGGGTAAGATCGGTGAGCCTTGTAAAAGCCTGCTGGAGGCCTTTTATGTACACCAAAAGTCGATGACGGAGATTTCCTCATACTTTGGGTACACGAATGCCGACAACGCAAAGACACAGAAATATAAATGTCTGATGCGGTTGAAAAAACTGTTTTTCGCTCAATACAAAAACGGGAACTGATGGAACCATTGCACATGCTTGAACAAATCGAACGGTACCACCGGAATGAAATGACTCCGGAGGAACAGGCCTCATTTGAAGCAGAGCGGAAATCAGACCCGGAACTCGACCAGATGACGGTTGAGCACCACTATTTCATCTCCCAGCTGGAAAGTTATTCAGACCGTAAACGTTTCAAGGCCAACCTGCATGATATCCACCATAACCTGCAGGAAAATGGAGAGATCCGCTCTGTACAGCCCAACACACGGGCAAACATCGTCGCTATTTGGAAGAGATACCGCCGCGTAGTTGCTTTTGCCGCTTCTGTGGCCGGTGTCACTGCACTGCTGACCAGCGGACTCACGGCGGCCTTTGCCCCCAAGGTTGCGATTCGGGAAGTGGAGGAACTGCGCCGAAAGGTCAATCACCTTGAAAGACAGACCAGCAACCAGCGGGCCGAGATCAACGCCGTACGCCAGAAGATAGATCCTGCCCTGCCGGTGACCATCGGTGGTACCAGTTTTATCATTGACCCCAAGGGATATCTGATCACCAGCGCCCACGTAGTGGAAGGCGCGCGTGACATCTATGTTCAACATAATGACGGACATGATTACAAGGCCCGCCTGGTGATGAGTGATCCGAAACGAGATCTCGCCCTGCTCCACATCGAAGATGAGGATTTCAAAGCCGTCGGCCCACTGCCCTATGGATTCAATACCCGGGGAACAGAACTGGCGGAACCAGTATTCACCCTGGGATATCCCAAAGACGAAATTGTATATGGTGAGGGATATCTGTCCGCTCGCTCCGGTCTCAAAGGAGATACCCTGGCCTACCAGATCTCCATCTCCGCCAACCCCGGCAACAGCGGAGGCCCGATCCTTAACCGCAAAGGTGAAGTGGTGGGCATCCTCAACGCCCGTCAGACCGAAGCTGAAGGTGTGGTATTTGCCGTGCGGGCCCGTAACATCGTTCGTTTCGTGGATGAGGTCAAAGCCATGGATCAGGATGTTCAGATCAAAATCCCGGTTCAAACCAGCCTTCGTAATCTCGACCGCGTCCAGCAGGTTCGCAAAATCCAGGACTGCGTTTACATGGTGAAAGTAGTTATCTAATTATCAGATTCTTAAATTAAGTTACCTAAAGCGAAAGCCGAAGCGTTCTGATACCCTTCGGGCTTCGCATTTATTGACCTTTATCTCCTTCCACAGGTTTCAACAGGATGGCATCTCCAAACAATGCCCCACCTGACCCAGATCGACGAATAACGATCCTGGCATCTTTACGTCCGTCGATTGAAAAGGTTCCTGCCGATAGCCAGTCGTAATGTCGATCCGCGGTGCGTAAGGTGATATCGAATGATCTCTCTCCCGTGTTGATGTTTAATTTGTACGCCAAAGATTTGAATGCCTCAGCACCTGCATTGTACACATACACGGTATATTTACCCCTGACGCCCGGCGGGATCGAAAAATTCAGCGAAGATTGCTCATCCGTACTGTCGGACATCAACAGCGAGCGACCATAACTGCTACCAAACTGAGCGTTCCCTCCCCGCTGCTCCTTCCATCTTCCCGAGTAAGTGACAAGCTCCGGTGTGATATCGTTATCGATGAGGAATTCCGGACGCGTTCCGTCAGCGAGCGGATCGGCTTTTAATCGGGCCTGAAGCGCTTTAACATCAACATCCTGAACCGATCCCCCACGTTCGATGGCCTGAATGGCTGCCAATGAAGCAGATTGCGCTAATACCATGAATACAGGCTCCATCCGTATCGACCCATAGGCGATATGACTGGCAGACAAACAAACCGGCACCAGCAGGTTGGAACATTCACTCCTTCGGGGCACAATGGATCTATAGCTGATATCATATGGAGGAAACCCGTCTATTTCCACGTCGCCCTCATTTTTGACCATGGCCATTCCATTTTTTTCCACGATGATACGCTGGCAGTTATGAGAATCCATCGTGTATGCTGCCATACCTATTGGATCAGACACTTTAGTCTTACCCTGACAATTGGCCTGAGTCATGACATATTCGCCAATCATACGACGGGCTTCCCGCACATATAACTGAGGGGTCCAGTGACCATTAGTCCGAAATTCATCACGTGGATATCCCCAGGCCAGCATAGTTTTCCTGATGTGTTGAGGAACGCGCGGATCATGCCCCAGAAAAAACAACAGACCCCTCGTATAAGACTCGTGTTCTCGAATGATCCTACGCCTAGTAGCCGGATCCGCCAGAACATAATCATAGTTTGCCCCGATCATGTCTGTTGAAAAAGGCCCCTTGTTATTGACATCCGTCTTCCGGTTCGGAACTGCATCCATCTTCAGATAATGCTGATTCAGGGGAAGATGCGGCTGTAGCTCAAATACACGGGCAAGCAATTCATACCGTGTAGAATCATAATCGGCCGGCCGGCTGATATCGATCCGGTTCTCGGCACTATCGGTGAGGCATAAGCGAAAATTATAG
>CAJBZC010000031.1 GCA_903959965.1 uncultured bacterium | reverse complement strand
CCACCGAGATCACCATCCCCTTTGGCATGACCTTCCTGCCCGACGGACACCTGCTGGTGACCGACCGCTCCAATGGTAAGATCTATAAGGTGAACCCGAAAACACGCACGAAGACCGCCATCGGGAACGCACCCGTCGTTCACGCAAAAGGGCAGGGAGGCATGCTGGACATCGCCCTTCATCCCGACCATGCTAAGAATGGCTGGATTTATCTCTCGTATTCCGAGCCGAAGGACGGCCTGAACGGTACGGTCGTTGAACGTTTCCGGCTGAAAGACGATCAGCGTACAGATGTTGAGCGCCTCTTCACCTGTAGCCCTTTCTTCAAGAATGACGCGCATTACGGCTCCCGCCTGGTTTTCGACAAAGGATACCTTTTCTTTACCATCGGTGAACGCTCCGCACTGCGCGACTCCGCTCAGACCCTCACCAATCATTTTGGTAAGGTCATCCGCATTCACGACGACGGACGCATCCCGGCCGACAACCCCTTCGTGAACACACCCGGTGCTAAGCCTGAGATCTGGAGCTACGGCCACCGCAATCCGCAGGGACTCTTCCAGAATCCCATCACCGGCGATCTGCTGGAAAGTGAGCACGGTCCTAAAGGCGGTGATGAACTCAACGTTGTGAAAGGCGGAAAAAACTTCGGCTGGCCGATCATCACCTACGGAACCGAATACAGCGGACAGCCGATTAACAACGGTAAGACCGAACAGGACGGACTGGAGCAGCCCCTGAAGTATTACAAACCCTCCATCGGCCCGAGTGGATTGCTGGTGTACACGGGTGATAAATTCCCAGGTTGGAAGGGCAATGTATTCACCGGGGCGCTGGCGCTGATGCACCTCAACAGGCTCGTTGTCGAAGGTGGCAAAGTTGTAAAAGAAGAGCGGCTTTTCGAAGGCCGGAACTGGCGCGTACGCAACGTCGAGCAGGGGCCGGATGGTAATATTTATTTCGGGGTTGATGGTGGCGTGGTAATGCGCATGCGTCCCGCGAAATAAATATAAGGAAGGTGATGTATTGAGTGAACAGCCAATACAAGATCATTCGGAGGCCTCAGGATGACATGTAGATATACGTTGTACGTTAGAGGAGCAGCCAATACAAGATCCTTCGGAGGCCTCAGGATGACAATGTATTTGTACGTTGTGATTAAGAGTGAACAGCCAATACCTGAAGTTAACCACCCTGTAATGTCATCCTGAGCGAAGCGAAGGATCTTGTATTGACTGCCAGTACAGCACGAAAGCTGTTTGCGCCAAGCCAACGGATAACAGCGAATACAAGATCCTTCGGAGGCCTCAGGATGACAATGTATTTGTACATTGTGATTAAGAGTGAACAGCCAATACCTGAAGTTAACCACCCTGTGATGTCATCCTGAGGCCGCCGAAGGATCTTGTGTTGGCTGATTTATTCCTATACTCAATGTAACTCAATCTTAGATTTATATTCAATAATCATGCTTATAGAGAGGTTTCCAGTTGTTAAATAATATGAATTCCACCACCGATCAATATAATACCTGGTTCTTCGTCGGCGTAGCCGGTACAGGCATGAGCGCACTCGCGCAATTCCTGGCCGGCATGGGGAAGAAGGTGTCGGGGTCGGACCGGCTTTTTTCATCGGCTGGTGCGGATCCTTCGATGCGGGTCAGATTAGAGGAAGCGGGCATCAAATGCTTTGAGCAGGATGGCTCCGGCATTACTGCGGATACCCAATGCGTGGTGGTATCTACCGCTGTAGAGGAGACGACGGTCGAATACATGAAAGCGGTCAGACTGGGGATTCCGATCCTGCAACGCAGCGACCTGCTGGCCTTGATCGCCGCCCGGTACAAGACCATCGCCGTAGCCGGTACTTCCGGGAAGAGCACAACCACGGCCATGATCTACGAGATCCTGCGTCATGCTGGCCTGTCGCCATCCATCATCAGTGGTGCGGGGCTTACCAGCCTTATCCACGAGGGCCGGATAGGCAATGCCGCCGTCGGAGAGGGTGAATGGCTGGTCATAGAGGCTGATGAAAGCGATGGTTCGATCATAAAATACCATCCCGCCATAGGGGTGTTGCTGAACATCGATAAGGACCATAAGGACATCGATGCCCTCGTCGATCTGTTCACTACTTTCCGGAGTCATTCCGCTCAATTTGTGGTGAATAAGGATCATCTCCTGGCCAGGGAGGTAGGCGGAGAAGAAGCGGTTGGCTTTGGATTCGATGATGCGTTCCATCCTGCATTTCAGGCCACCAAATTTCGCCAGGATGGTCTTCAGGTGATGTTCCAAATCAATGATGTCTCTTACTTACTGAATACCGTCGGACTTCACAATGTCGAGAACGCCGTCGCCGCAGTGGCGGCATCTGCCCTGGCCGGGGTGTCCATCGAAACGGCGGCCGAAGCACTCCAATCCTATGCGGGGATCTATCGCCGTCACCAGGTGCTGGGCAGAAAGAACGGCGTCTGGGTAATCGACGATTTCGCACACAATCCTGTCAAATGCGCAAGATCGATCCAGGCCTGCCAGCCCCTGGCACCGAAAGTTATCGCCTGGTTTCAGCCACACGGCTACGGTCCCACCCGGTTTTTGCGACATGATTTCGTCCAGGAAATCGCCGCGGTGCTG
>CAJBZC010000030.1 GCA_903959965.1 uncultured bacterium | reverse complement strand
TTGTGCGTGTGGACAGGCTGATGATCATTCAGGTATCGACGGCATCCTTCATCACCTATCTCAGCATGTATGCTTTCCGAAAGCCGTTCACGGCGGCGACTTTCGAAGGGGTGAGCTATCTGGGGATGTACTACAAGATACTGCTGGTGATCGCTCAGTTGATCGGGTATACGGCATCGAAATTCCTGGGTGTCCGATTTGTTTCGGAGTTGGGTTATCGCGACAGGCCTCGGATGCTGGTAATGCTCATGGGCTCGGCCTGGCTAAGTCTGTTGTTCTTTGCATTGGTGCCGGCACCTTATAATATTTTTTTTATGTTTCTGAACGGTTTGCCGTTAGGGATGATCTGGGGCGTTGTATTCGGATACCTTGAGGGGCGCAGGGTAACGGAGTTGCTGGGGGCAGTGATGGCATCGAGTTTTATCGTGTCATCCGGATTGGTCAAGAATGTGGGCAGATGGGTGCTGGATTCGGGGCGTACTTCCGAATTATGGATGCCCTTTGTTACCGGTCTGATTTTTCTGCCAGTACTTGCGGGGGGCATTTTGTTGCTGGTACGCACCCGTCCGCCGGGTTTGGCGGATGAGGAGGCGCGCACGGTAAGGGCGCCTATGAACCGTTCGGAAAGGATACGGTTTCTGAGGAGGTTTGGATTTGGTATTTTCCTATCGGTGTTGCTGTACACAGCGTTGACCGTCTTCAGGGATATTCGCGATAACTTCGCCGTGGAGATCTGGAGTGGACTTGGGTTTTCAGATCGACCGTCCTTACTGGTGCTCTCTGAAATCCCCATTGCCGTCTCTGTATTGCTGGTCATCGCTGCAATGATCGCCCTGAAGGATAATCGCATCGCCTTTCATGCTACGCATATTATGTCGATCCTCTGCGGTGTCATGTTGCTGGGGGCCACTTTTCTGCAGATGTCCGGTCAGATGGGGCCCGTGTCCTGGATGATCGTGGGCGGTTTGTGTATGTATCTGCCGTACATGGCTTATCATACCTTGTACTTCGAGCGGTGGATCGCACATTATCGGCATCGGGGGAACATCGGCTTTCTGATGTCATTGGCGGATTCCTTTGGTTATCTCGGAAGTACGTTGGTCTTACTTTTGCGCAATCTGGCGGCACCCGGCATCGGATGGTTGGACATCTTCCGCACAGGAGCCTTACTGACCGGCGGGATGGTAGCCATACTGGGTTTGTTATCCCTTATATTTTTTCGTCAAATGGATCGTCGCATGCCGTCCACTGTCAATGTTAATGCCTGAAATTTCGGATAATGAATCAACAAGCAATTGTAATTGGAGCAGGTATTGTTGGTCTGGCTACGGCTACCGCACTGGCCAGAAAAGGAGTAAGCGTGACCGTGATGGATCGGCATGCTTTTGCGGTCGGGGCTTCCGTCAGGAATTTCGGAATGCTTTGGCCAATAGGCCAGCCGTCTGGCCAACGCTATGACCGTGCCACCCGTAGTTTGTCAATATGGAAGGAACTTTGTCAGAGTGCAGGCATCTGGATGGACCCGGCCGGTTCCCTTCATCTGGCATATGATGGTCTGGAACAGGAAGTATTGGAAGGCTTTCATGATTTAGTAAAGACAGAACGTCCCTATCGGATGCTTACGGCAGAGGAGGTTATTCATCTGTCTCCTGCTGTTCGATCTAAAGGATTGAAAGTGGGACTGTACAGTCCGCAGGAATGCATTGTGGATTCGCCACTGGCCATCCGTGCACTCCCTGCTTATCTCAGTGAGGCATTTGGGGTTAAATTTCTTTGGGAGACGCCCATACATCGGGTTGAAACCGGTGCTGTTTGGTCGGGCAGCCAGCGTTATGATGCGGATCTGGTCTTTGTTTGTACCGGACCAGATTTTGAAATCCTCTTTCCTGAGGAATTTGCTGCCAGATCTGTCACGCGCTGCAAATTGCAAATGATGCGGTTAGGTGACCAGCCCCCGGGTTGGCGGCTGGGTCCTTCCCTCTGCGGAGGATTGTCGCTCACCCATTATCCGTCATTCGGCGCTGCCGGCGACGCCCTTCAAAGATTGCGTGACCGCTTTGCCATGGAATTACCTGATCATGTACGTTGGGGCATCCACGTCATGGTGTCGCAGCATAGCGACGGTGGGCTGATCGTCGGGGATTCGCACGAATATGGTTCTACGCTCGAGCCTTTTGATCGGGAGGAGATCAATATGGCCATTCTGTCTTATCTGAAACGATTCACGGACCTTCCGGGGTATCGTGTCACCCGGACCTGGAACGGCATCTATACGAAAATGACCGACGGAAGTACGGAACTGGTTTGTCATCCGCTTCCGGGCGTGACTGTCATCAACGGGCTGGGTGGGAATGGGATGACCTTGTCTTTCGGACTCGCGGAGGAGGTGATCGCGGTCATTTGAGGAGTCCCGGATTTTTTGTATATTCGGTAAACTCTTGAAGATCATGGTTTTCTTGCGAATGCTGCTGCGTTGTCTGCCCTTTTTAGCCCTGCTGTCTTTCATGCCTGCTGCTGATAAGATCATAGATCCGCCTGCGGAGGAAGCGGATGTCATCATCTATGGCGGGACGTCTTCAGCGATCATAGCGGCGGTGCAGGTGAAGATGATGGGTCGGACGGTCATCGTGGTGTCGCCGGATGTGCATTTGGGCGGTCTGTCGGCCGGTGGACTCGGGTTCACCGATACGGGCAATAAGACGGTGATCGGCGGACTGGCCCGCGATTTCTATCATCGTCTATATCTTCATTACAACAGCGAGAGCGCCTGGAAATGGGAGCGTCGGAGCGACTATGGGAATGTCGGACAAGCGACCGTGGCGCTGGACAGCAGTTACAAGACCATGTGGATCTTTGAACCGCATGCGGCGGAGCGGATCTTCGAACAATATGTAACCGAACATTCTCTGAAGCTCGTCCGCAACGAATGGCTCGACCGCGGCAAGGGTGGCGTTGTCAAAAAAGACGGACGCATCAAGCAGATACGGACCCTGAGTGGCAAAGTTTATAAGGGGAAGATGTTCATAGACGCCACCTACGAGGGCGACCTGATGGCGGCGGCCGGCGTCACCTACACGGTGGGGCGCGAACCGAACAGCCAGTATGGCGAAACCTTTAACGGGGTGCAGACCGGGGTATTCCATCATCGTCATTATTTCCAGCAGAAAGTGGATCCGTACCGGATCCCGGGCAATCCGGCCAGCGGACTCCTGCCTGAGATCAGCGCGATGCCGCCGGGTGAGAAAGGCAGTGGCGATAAGCGTCTGCAGGCTTATTGTTTTCGGCTCTGCATGAGCACGCATCCCGATAACAAATTGCCCTTCCCGAAGCCGGAAGGTTACGACCGCGCACGTTATGAGCTGCTGGGACGCGTTTTTGCCGCAGGCTGGACGGATGTCTTCTCGAAATTCGATACCATCCCCAACCGGAAGACCGACACCAACAATCACGGCCCCTTCAGCAGCGACTTCATCGGGGGGAATTATGATTATCCCGAAGCGAGCTATGAGCGCCGGAAAGAGATCATCCGACAGCATAAACTCTATCAGCAGGGTTTGCTGTACTACATGGCGAATGATCCTGCGGTTCCAAAGGATATCCAGCGGGAGGTCAATAATTTCGGTCTGGCAAAGGATGAATTCACTGATAACGGGAATTGGCCGCATCAACTGTATATCCGCGAAGCCCGGCGCATGATCGGCGTGTTCGTGATGAAGGAAGAAGATGCGCTTGGCAAGACCAACATCGAACGTTCCGTTGGCATGGGTTCCTACGCACTGGATTCGCATAATACCCAGCGATATGTAACGCCGGAGGGATATGTGCAAAACGAGGGAGATATCGGCGTGAAGCCGAAGCGGCCTTACGGAATCGACTATGGTACGATCATCCCGAAAAACAACGAGTGCGAAAATCTACTCGTGCCGGTCTGTCTGTCCAGCTCACACATCGCCTATGGATCTATCCGCATGGAGCCTGTGTTCATGATCCTCGGACAGAGTGCGGCCACGGCCGCGGTGCTGGCGATCGAGCGGGGCGAGGCCGTTCAGGATCTTCCATACACGGTCTTGGAGCCTGCACTGCTGAAAGCGGGACAGGTACTCAGGAAATAAATTAAATATAAGGAACTAACGGTCTGGGATAACCGATATTTTTCTATCGGGTTTTCTTTAGGTGTTTGTCGGCCCAGGCGATGTACTGCTGCCAATCATACAGGGTGACATCATGTTTTCCTGATCGGCGGTGATAGCTGACGGCGGTTTGCACGGGACTGTCGGTCGGGGGCGGAACGGGCGTTGACAGGCCTTGCTTTCCATACAATGCATAGGCCGGGCCGGCGTGGTAGGATGAGAGGTATTCTCCTGTGGGATCCGCCCAAAGGTCTTCGGCTGCGCTGGCGACATAAAGGGGGCGAGGCGCCATGAGGGCCAGCAGCATATGCTGGTCGACGGGCAGGCTGTTGACGGCATCGTTGTACTGCTTGTAGGCGCCGACAAACCAGTGCGGAAAGGAGGTATTGATGCGTTTAACGGTTTCTCCGAAGTCGCGGCGGGAGAGTGCGGCACCGCCTTCCCCGGAATTATTGGAGACGATCATCGCGAAGCGTTTGTCGTTGGCGGCGCCCCAGAGGGCGGCCTTTCCAAGGCGGGAGTGTCCGGTCGCGATGATAGCCCGGGCATCCACCCCCTTTTCCGTTTCCAGATAGTCCATGATGCGCGACTGACCCCATCCCCAGACGGCGAGTGCGCCCCAGGCGTCGGTGGGGCAGTTGAGTGCTTCGGCCAGTTTGGTGCGGATGCCTGTTTTCCATCCATCGGCACGATCGGGTTCCAGGTCCTGGTACCAGGCGGTGGCGAGGCCATAGCCATGTGCGATCAGGGTGTCGACCTGCCAGCGGGTGGCCTGTGCTCCACGTTCCGCGGCCTTTCCGGCGTTGGCCAGTTTCCAGGTATCCGTGACCGTTATGTTTGGATCAGGATGCACTGAATGGTTGCCCATGAAGTTTAGGCCGATGAAAACGGGCGCTTTCTTCACGCCCGTGGGCAGCCAGAGGATGACGTGTAGCACGGGGGCATCAGCTGCCTTTCCGAAGATGATGTCGATCTCTTTGCGGATGGCTCGTCCGCCGAGGGCCGCAGCGTCTGTGCTGATGGTCTGAAATCGCATGCCGGCGGGTTTTCCGGGGATCCGTCCATAAACGTGTTCCGTGTATTGTTGGAGAATCTCCGGGCGACGTGTCCGTTCCCAATCCGTCCGGTCCGTGATGCTTTGACCCGAAGCTGTTTTCAGAAGTTCGGGTAGTACGTATGTGCCTGCTTTTGATTCGTCGTAGTTATAGGTTTGTGCGTGCAGCAGGCTTGAGGTGGCAGCCATCAGCAGGAACAGGGCAAGGCAGGCGCGGTAACTCCATTTCATGGAATGAATATAAGCAAACGGCCTCAACTTTCCGCCCGCAGGTTTCTTCCAGTGCGATGCCGGTCAGGGCCTGGGTAAAATACCCAGGTCCAGCACGGTATTAACCCGGTAGGTTTTATGTGGCCGCATCGCCACGCCGATGTGGGTGAAGCCAGTCATCAGAATTTTTCGATGGCCCAGATCCGGGATGTTTTGGTCGATCAGCAGCTCCATGACGACACCCAGTGCATCTTCCATACCATATTGGCAGCATTCTCCGCCATAGATCGGCGTTTCTTCACAAGGCTTCGAGCGTTTATGGCCAACATAACCGGTGAGCCCGGAGCGGGTGGCGTGGCATCGGGCGTAATTGAACAGGGCCTCATCGGGCTTCAGGGGAGGGAGGGGACTGGCCGCGGCCAAGTCTCTCAACAGGCTCTTGTAATAGGAAGATTTACGAATGTCCGGATCTCCTGTTTGGTCGGGGTATGACTTCACCACTTTTTCTGCAAAGCCAGGAGGGTCCAGTCGCATCAGGTTGAGCACATGAATGATATCTCGCTCTGTACGTGTAAGGTATCGTGCATTCAATGCCGTGAATGCCTGTTGCAACTGAGGGTCCAGTGAAGCGTTAGCATACTGTGGAAGCCCAGGGATGGAATCCGTTTTACCACTGACGGTGTTGATGCCTATAAAGAGCATCAACATGGGTATCAGGCCTGTAAGTTTGAGCACGGTAAGATATTTAAAACGAAGTAATGAATCACATCGTAATCATGAGTTGACCAGCGTCATAAATTATCGATAAAAATATCGGCATGACATCTTCAAGCTGACCAAGACTACCTCAGGATCGTGATGAATCCCACCATTTTTTTACGTCCGTTCTTAGGATCGATGACATAGTAATAAGTGCCGGTAGGCAGTGGGACTCCGTTCTTTGTACCATCCCAGGGCTGCTGGTACCCTGTGGATCGGAAAAGCATCGTACCCTGTGGATCAAAGATTTCAACGACGCAGCCGGGGTATTGATCCAGGTATTTGATCTCCCAGCGGTCGTTGATACCGTCGCCATTCGGGGTGAAGGTATTGGGCGGGGTGGGCAGTTTGAGGACCGTCAGGCGGAGTTCGTCTGTAGAGATACAGGCGCCCCGGCCGGTGACGGTCAGGGTGTAGGTTTGATCCACCTGCGGGCGGATGATGACCGGTTTCAGGATGGCCGGATCGCTCAGGTAATCCACCGGCGACCATTGAAAGCCGGTAATGGTGCCTGTTGCGGTGGCTTGTATTTGTTTTTGTCCGTCATCGAGGACGAAGAGATCCGGGCCGGCAGAGATCTGCGGGTAGGCGTAAACGTTGATGGTCTTCCGGGCTGTATCCGATCGGCATCCGATGGAGGTGTTGGCATAGAGAGATACCTGCCAGGCACCGGCTGATCGATATGCATGTCTGAAGCCGGAGGATGTGAAGGCGTTCCCATCTCCCATGTCCCAGAAGTATTCGGAGATCGCGCCTGTTCCGGCCCGGCTGGTATCGGTGAACATCAGGTTTATATCCGTGCAGGCGGAATCCGCGCTCCGGAAACCGGCCTTGGGCTGATCATAAATGCGGGAGAATAGTTGCGTAAGCGAGTCCTTGCAGCCGGCGGCACTGGTAGCGATGAGTTTGACCGGATAGGATCCTTTTGTGAAATAAGTGTAAGGTCCGTCTTTCAGGGTCGAAACGACGGGGATGGCGGCGTTGTCGAAGGTCCAGCGCCAGCTAAGCCCGGCGTCGGTGCCA
The DNA here is from genome assembly GCA_903959965.1 of uncultured bacterium. GTDB lineage: Bacteria > Bacteroidota > Bacteroidia > Chitinophagales > Chitinophagaceae > Pollutibacter. The sequence continues at coordinate 13,774 of CAJBZC010000030.1, read as the reverse complement.
TCCGGGATCGTTGTATTATTCATGAAGATGACCCGGGCTTCGGGGAGGCATGCCTGCGGGAGATCGAAGGCAGGTCTGGGTATCGGATGCACCTGCAGGGTGCTGTCCTTGAAAGGAGATGCACATCCGTTATCTGTTTTCACCTGCAGACGAAGTGTTGTATTTCTCCAGGCGGTGAATTTGTGCGTGTGTGCGTTGCCGTTAGTGCGTGTCATGGGCGTACTCCCATCTCCATAATCCCATATCCAAGTTGTGATGTTACCGGCATTGGCGAGGGATCTGTCGATGAAGATGATATCATTTTGTTCACAGACAGGTGCGTCCACATGAAATCCTGCCGTTGGAAGTGGCCATACGGTGAGGGGCTGCTCTGCCGAATCGCGGCAACCTTTGACAGACACCGCCAGGTATCGGATAACATGTGTTCCCACATTCGCTTTGTCGGGATGAAATAGTCCGCCGGGATCTGTACCCGGACCGGTGTAACTAACGGTGGAGGGTACACGAAGATCATATGATGTCTGGGTGATCTGCCGCGCCGGAGCATCCAGGCAGATGCCGGGCAGGGGATTGAAAGTCACTTTGGGAGAAGCGTTGATGGTCACGCTTTTCATGATCATCCGGCTGCAGGAGGATGCATTTCCGGAATAGGCGAGCAGGGTAATATTGTATGGCTTATCAGTGGGTAGCTGAAAGTCCGGATATTTCCACGCGTAGGTTTTACCTACGAATGGATTTTCATCCACCGTTTTTCGGGTGGGGTCAGTCGGATCCCACAGGATCTCCAGGCGGGTGACCACACCGAAATCGACGGTCGATAAATTGCGGATGCGGACCGAGTCATTGGCGCAAAGCGTGTCGGGTCGAAGGATATCAAAAGCCGGAACTGGATTGGCACCATTGACGGTAAAGGGCTGTGTGATGGATTCGACACATCCCCGGCTGTCGACGGTCAGTTTTACCTGGTAGTCATCAGCCTTCCGGTATTTGACGGCTGGGTTTTTCGCGGTCACTTCGGATGGGGGGACGATGGGCCCCATGGCGACAGGAGTTGCGCCGGTATTGAATTCCCATTGATAGGTGAAGGTGTTGAATCCATCGGGACTGCGGGTAGTATCCGTGAACACGGCATTGGCATCATCCAGGCAGACCTCTGGTACGATGAATCCAGGCTTCGGATAAGGCGTCACATAGAATGAGGCGAGGTTGAAGGTGTCGCTCAGGCAACCGGTCTGCGATTCGACCAGTAGTCGCACCGGCTTGTTGCCGTAAGTGGCGAAGCGGCCGGTCTGTGCTGTATTGTTGGTCAATGACCGGAATCCGTTGCCATCTGCCAGGTCCCAGCTCCAGCGGACGATGCTGCCGGTGGTGATGGTCGATCGGTCGGTGAAGGTCAAGTCTTTATTAACGCAGGTAACGGCGGGGACATCGTAGCGGGCCAGGGGTACCGAGGATAAAATAAACTGATGTACGGTATCGTCCGACAGGCAACCTCGCGGTGATTTCACTCTCATGCGCATGGTGATGGTTCCGGCCTGGTTGAAACGGGCCTTCACGGTGTCTGTGATGGCGGAGGTGGAGTTTCCGGCAGTTCCGAAATTCCAGAGTGCGGCACTCATACCGGGTGCCTTGGCGATGAATTTCACATTGTCATTTTCGCAGCCATTGGTGAAATGGGCCAGATCAGCCCTGGGCTTATCGATGGTCAGGCGGATGGAGTCACTGCCGGTGCCGCAACCCGGTGCGGTGATGGTGACCTTATACAATCCGGTATCTCTGACATCAAAGTTGGGTACGCTCAATGTGGCGCTGTTGCTGCTGAATCCATTGGGCCCCGACCAGCGATAGGCACTGGCTTCCTGATTGTAGGCGGTGATGGCAGCGGTGGTATTATAGCAAGCGGTCAGCGTATCGAAAATTTCATTGGTCGATCCGGGAACTTTCAGCTGGATGCTGTTGATGCTGAAGTCGGAGAAATATCCGTAGCGTGTGGTGTTTACCTGGGTTCCTTGAATGATGCCCACATGGAATTTTCCATTTGGATTTAATACCAAAACGGGGTCGTCTGTTCCTGCCACATAAGTGGGTACCTGTATTCGTGCGGCGGACCATTTGCCTCCGGTGCCTGGCACTACGGTGAAGCTGGAAGCCGTCAGCAGCATGTTATTACCGTTGACGGTAAAGTCGCCGATGATGGTTGATGGCGCAAGAACGTTAATGTAGAAATTCTGAGTGGCCGAGGCGCGGGTTACGTTAACACTGGTAGACCCGGTACATTTGATGGAGGGGATGATCGCACCGCCGACCTCGCAACCAATACCCGTTATGTGAAAGACCTGAACGGGCTTGTCGGATTCAAGATAGCACGAGGGGTCTGTTAGTCTGCCAATGTAATGGTCTCCCTGATTGACGAGGGTAGTGACTACGGAACCGTTCACTTTGATGACCGTATTGTTCTGTGTGGCAAATACGTAGTAGCTGTCAGGGGAGATATTCAGATATCCTTTGGTGATAACATACTCGGTTCCTGTCATGATGTCCGGGATGAGTTGGTCCCCGGCTGTATCGGCACAGGTCTGTCCAGGCAGCATGATCGAGTCATCTTTTGTCGAAATGGAGATGGGTTTGTTCGATCTGATGATGGTCCCACCAGGTTTTTGGTTTCCCATGAGGGTTGGGGCAGTAAGTACGTAGGTTTCTCCTCTTTGCAGGTTGATGCTGAAGCTGCCGGGCTGACCGCTGAGCGGGTTCCTGCAGGTCACATCCACCCGGGTACCATCTTCAGTAGCTACAATGATCAGATCTGCCGTATGGGGCAAACCTGACGGAATGGTTCGATTGTTGAACTCTGTCTGCATGGGTACGGTAAATGCTGTCCCCAGCGCATTCCTCCCTTTTAGTGCATATAGATCACCGTTAAAATTGTGGTTGATATCATAGTAGATCGAAACACGGGCGGTGGAACTGATGTACAGACCTTTCTGCATGACGGTATTGGGTGTACCGTTCTCTATCAGGTCGATCTGAGCCGTCAGGTTTACGGATGTGGAACTGTTGGCATTTACAAATACGGTCTGAACACCTGCACCAGGATTGGCAGGAATCGAAATCGTTACAGTAGCCGCTTGTGCTCCAGCGCTTATTCTGAGCAGTATCGGCCTATCGCCGTGTGCCGTTTGCAGATCGGGCGCCGCAAACCAGAATTCGGTGTCTGATTGGGCGGAAAGGTCCAAGGATGCTGAAAGCGCAAACAACAATACAAAAACACGCAGGATCCAAAACATAGTCCGTAAGGTACGAAATCCTTCAGCCAAAGGTGTGCGGGCATGGCGGGAAATAGCCGGATCTCAGGTCAAGATATCCTTCACCACTTTCCCGTGCACATCCGTGAGCCGGAACCGCCTGCCCTGGAACTTGTAGGTGAGCTGTTCGTGGTCGATCCCCAGGATATGCAGCAGGGTGGCCTGGAAATCGTGCACATCAACCGGATTCTTCACGATGTTATAACTGAATTCATCCGTTTCGCCGAAGGAGAAGCCTTTTTTAACACCGGCGCCGGCCATCCAAAGGGAGAAGCAACGCGGGTGATGATCGCGGCCGTAATTATCCGGCGAGATGCGCCCCTGCGAATAAACGGTTCGTCCGAATTCTCCGCCCCAGACGACGAGCGTTTCATCCAGCAGCCCGCGGCGCTTCAGGTCGGTAATGAGCGCGGCCGTTGGGCGGTCGATCTGTTTACACTGATATTCCATCCCCTTCGGCAGGCTGCCATGGTGGTCCCATCCCTGGTGATAGAGTTGCACGAAGCGTACGTCTTTTTCCAATAGTTTGCGGGCCATGAGGCAGTTGGCGGCATAGGTGCCATTATCGCGACTATCAGGCCCGTAGAGATCGAATACCTCGTCAGGTTCACGGGAGGTATCGAGCACGCCCGGAACGGATGTCTGCATCCGGAAGGCCAATTCATACTGGGCGATGCGGGCATTCACTTCCGGGTCGCCCCAGGGCTGGTTCTGGACTTCGTTTAGTTTTTTGAGGTAGTCGAGCATCTCCTGCCGATCGGCCCCTTCGTATCCTTCGGGATCTTTCAGGAAGAGGACGGGATCCGGACCCGACCGAAACTGTACACCCTGGTGCTCTGAGGGCAGGAATCCGTTACCCCAGAGCCTGGCGTAGAGGGGCTGGTCCTTTGACGCATTTTTGGAGACGAGCACCACGAAGGCCGGAAGGTTCTTGTTCTCTGAGCCCAGTCCATAGCTGATCCAGGAGCCGATGGACGGCCGTCCGGGGAGCTGGTGGCCGGTCTGGAAGAAGGTGATGGCCGGATCATGGTTGATCTGTTCGGTGTGCATCGATTTGATGATGCAGAGTTCATCCACGACCTGGGCGGTGTAGGGCAGGAGTTCGCTCACCCAGGTACGGCTTTTCCCGTGCTGCGCGAACTGATAGGGTGAGGATGCGACGGGCAGCACAGCCTGGTTGCCGCTCATGCCGGTCAGCCGCTGACCGCGGCGGACGGAATCCGGGAGATGGGTGCCTTGTAATTTCGACAATCCGGGTTTGTAGTCGAAGGTCTCGAATTGCGAAGGGCCGCCGGCCATGAATAGGAAAACCACTTTCTTCGCCTTCGGCGCGATGCGCGGCAGGGCCGCCATGAAGCGTTCTTCGAATGTTGCCGCCTTGGCGCCGAAGGGCGACAGTAACTGACCAAGGGCGAGGGCACCGAGGCCCATGCCGGTACGCGTGAGGAAGTCGCGGCGATCGATGCGCGTATCTTCATCCTTCATTTCGGGTAGGCGTAACCGTGAGTCGTGGTGGTGATGTCCCATGGGTTATCTTTTGGTGATGAAGGCATCACTGTTCATGATCGTATTGGCAACAACAGCATAGGCCGCCACCTGTTGCGGATCGAGTCCAGGCTCGGTCGCTGCACGGCCGGCCTTCAGCCATCCTTTGCTTTTTTCGGGACTGGTGCGGAAGCGGGTGAGGGTCTTGTGGTATAATTCTTCCAGCAGTTGTAATTCAGTGGTGGCGGGCATTCTGGCAGTGAGTCTGCGATAAGCATCGGTGATCGCAAGGCGTGGCTGTTCGATCTTGGTCATCTTTTCTCCGAGTTTCCGGCAGGCCTCAACATATGCGGGGTCGTTCAATAGTGCCAGGGCCTGCAGGGGTGTGTTGGTCTGCTGGCGCCTCGACAGGCAGGCACTGCGATCGGAGGCATCGAACATGGCCAGGGTCGGGTGTGGAACGGTTCGTTTGGTGACGATGTACAGGCTGCGTTTGTAGATGACATCTGTCGTGTCCTGTGTATAACTGGTATTGTTGATCTCCCAAAGTCCGGCCGGCTGATAAGGTTTGATGCTGGTGCCGCCGATCTCCCGGTTCAGAAGCCCGCTGGCGAAAAGAGCGTTGTCGCGCAGCATTTCGGCAGATAACCGCGATGCCGGTCCGCGCCCGAGCAGGCGGTTCTCGGGGTCGGCCTCCCGTTGTGCCGGAGTGGCCAGTGAAGAACGCCGGTAAGCATCGGATGTGACGATGAGTCGGATGATATGGCGCAGGTCCCAGCCGGAGGTCCTTAATTCCACGGCCAGCCAGTCGAGCAGCGCCCGATGGCGGGGGATCTCACCCTGGTTCCCGAAATCTTCGCTGGTTTTCACCAGTCCCGTGCCGAAGAACTGCTGCCAGAGCCGGTTAACGGCCACCCGGGCTGTGAGCGGATGATCCGGATGCGTCAGCCATTGCGCGAGTCCGTAGCGGTTGCGGGGCAAAGATGCGGGGAATGACAGGATCTCGGCGGGCGTGGCGGGTTTCACCTCGCGACCTGGCATGTCATATCTGCCTCTTTCGAGCAGGAATGTCTTTTTCGGAACGGGCATTTCTTCCATGACCATGATCTCGCGGATCGTGCGCATGGTATCGGCGTGTTTATCTCGCAGTGACATGAGGGCAGAGGAGGCTGCCGCGACCGCCGTATCCATCGTTTCGGTGAAGTATCGCTTCAGGATGTTTTTTTCGTTTTCGTTCAATGTCTCCGGGGCCTTTTCTGCAATCCTTTTCCAGTCGGCCCGACCGGCGAGTACTTCGATCTCGAAGGGGATGAGCCTTCGACGGTGGACCGTGAGGTCATCTACTTTCCCGCCCCGGAAGCCGCTGCCGCGATACCAGCCGCCGATCTGAAGTCCGGGTTCCTTGGGTTTGTAATAGATGATGTCTTTGTAGAGTTTGTCCTTCAGGTTGTCCATCGGGATGTCCCGACCGTCGACATAGAGCCGGAGGCCTTCCGCCTTTGAAGATCCGTCCCATGCCATCGTGAGGTGTACCCATCTGTTGCGGGGCACGTCTTCTTTGGTGATCCGGATGATGGCATTTGAAGGCGCCGTGTGGGCCATGATGAGTTTCAGCGCCGATCCTTCCACAGAGAGGCTGTAGCCCTTGTAGTTCCAGAGTCTTTCCGCATCGCTTTTGTGCAGGATGACGCCTTCCTTCAGACCGGCTGGGATCCAGGCGCGGAAACCGATCGTGAAGGGATGTGCCTTGCGGAAGACGCCCGTGTAGGGCATGTTCAGGTAAACGTCTCCATCGAGTTGGAGGGCACTGTCGCGGTAACCGCGGGTGAATACGGGGATGTCACCCTTTGCGCCCCAGTCGTGTTCCATCCCTCCCTTCCGGGCGGTATCTGTGGCATCGCGCAGGTTTCCGTCGAAACGGTGGATGGATTCAAGCCCTTTTTGGGGGATGATCTCATCTCCCAGTGCAGCATATCCTCCCGACTTGATCCAGTCTTCTGCCCCGGCAGCGGCCTTGATCTTAGCCTCTTCCACGGACTTTTCCGCGCTACGTATGCGATCGTTCAGCCAGTTGAGGGTCTGCTCTTGTGCGGGCGTGGGGAGGGGAAGGGCGGGTGTGGGGATATCGTCGTTGAAGGATATCTGGCCGGCTTCGAGGACGTTGTTGAAGAATCCGAAGATCTCGAAATAATTCTGTTGGGAGATAGGATCGTACTTATGGTCATGGCATCGGGCGCAGCCGAGCGACATGGCCATGAAAGCTTCTCCGAAGGTGTTGGTGCGGTCGGCTACGTATTCGGCCTGGAACTCCTCTTCCACGATGCCGCCTTCCATGTTCTGTGCGTGGTTACGGTTGAAGGCCGTGGCGATGAGCATGTCTCTGGAGGGCTTGGGCATCAGGTCGCCGGCCAGTTGTTCGTGGATGAACCGGTCGTAGGGCATGTTCCGGTTGAAGGCCTTGATGACCCAGTCGCGGAATGGCGACATATCCCTGAGTCTGTCGACTGTGTAGCCATGCGAGTCGGCGAAGCGGGCGATGTCCAGCCAGTCGGCGGCCATGCGTTCGCCGTGATGCGGGGAGGCGAGCAGGCGTTCCACGACACGTTCCACGGCGCCGGGCAGGCTATCCTTCAGGAAGGCTTCCGTCTCAGCGGGCGTGGGTGGGAGGCCGGTCAGATCGAGGCTCACGCGGCGCAGCCAAATGTCTTTTGCGGCGGGTGCTGCCGGTGTGATGCCTTCACGGGTGAGCCGGTCGTTGATGAACCGGTCGATCGGATTCGAAACGCCGGGCATCTCGGGCAGCGCCGCTTTTTTCGGCGCGATGAAAGCCCAGTGGGGTTGATAGACGGCCCCCTGTTCTATCCATCTGATGATCACCGCTTTTTCTCGGGCGGAGAGGGTCAGGTGGGAGGCCGGGGTCGGCATTACTTCTTCCGGGTCGCGGGAGAGGATGCGGCGTACGGCCTCACTGGAAGCTATGTTTTTGGGTACAATGGCACGCTTACCAGGACTTTCGGGCAGGGAGGCGTAGGCGGCCTCGGCCTTGTCGAGCCGAAGTCCTGCGCGCTGTTTAGCCTTATCGGGCCCGTGACAGGCGAAGCATTTGTCGGACAGGATGGGCTTCACATCGGCGTTGTAGTCGAGTGGGGCCTTGATTTGGTCGTATTCGGCACGTACATCGGCCGGAAGAACGGGGCCGAGGCTTCTGATCGAGGCTGTGGTACCTACGACGAGCAGGATGCCGGATATGCGGATGATCCAGTTCATGGTTTCTTGCGTTGGGTGCTGTCTGGTTTGCGAAGGGTGGCGCTGCCGGTTTCTATTTGCAGGCCTGGCTTTTGGGCTTGCAGGGTGCTTACACCCGCCATGGTGATGCGTGTGCTCCAGGTGTTCAGTGATTTGAGCTTATTGAGCCGGGCGATTTCGGGGATGGCGGCATCGCTCACGGCGGTTTCATAAAGGTTCAATTGTTCGAGGCTGGTGAAACGCGTCAAACTTCGCATAGCCATATCCGTAATGTTGGTGCGTGACAGGTTCAGGTTGCGCAGGGCCGGCATATCCGGCAGGTTGCTGATGCTGGCATCATTCAGCGGCAGTCCGCGGAGGATAAGGCTGTTGATCTGTCCGCGGTGGGCTTCCATGGCCCGGAGGATATCAGGACTGATCTCCTTCAGGTTCACAAAGTTTAGCACTAATCCATTTGATACCACAGTAGCAGAAACACCAAGGGTGTTGAAGGACGCAGCCGCTGTCTGCAGTTCGGGATCCTCGGTGTCTGTATTTTCTGCTTCTTCGATTGCTGTGGACTCCTGAGTCATATCAGGGGCGGAAGGTCCGGCGGCGGGCATTTCCACGGGTGCCGGCATGACGTGGACTGCTGTTTGTGACGCAGATTTGATCTCCACCGGTCCGAAGGGGGCGCCTGCCGCGATCCAGTCGCGCAGGATCCGGATCTCCCTTTCCGAAGGTTGTGGTTTGCCTTTGGGCGGCATATGCATGTCATCGTCCATCGGCAGGACGAGATGCGTGAAGAGCGTGGAAGCAGAAGGGTTTCCGGCTTTGAGGATGACGCCGTTCTTCCCGCCCTGCCGGATAAAGGCTTCGGTGTCGAGCCGGAGGCGGCCTTTGCGCTTAGTGGCGGAATGGCAGTTGGTGCATCGGCTGTTGAGGATGGGTTGAATGTCTTCGCGGAAGGGGTGCCTGAAGACTTTGGCGATCGCTGTATCCCCCGAATTTTTGGTCGTTTCTGTAGCGTTGATATTTAGGGTGTCCGTGACCGTTAGTGTGTTCGTAGTCTGAGATGAACTGCTGCTGAACAGGTAGCCTTCGCCGTGGGTAAGTACCCCTCCGTAGTGACCGGCAACGGTCATGACCCCGCAGGTGACCAGTGTGAGGGCGCGGCGTGCGGAAGGCAGGAGCCAGGCGGCCATTCCCGCCAGGGCGGTGGCGATCCCCAGCCACTGGTGGATGTTGACGGTGTCGGGATCGTAGTCGCCGCTGCGCGAGAGCAGCCAGCCGGTCGCGGCAGCGGCAGTGGCACTGAGGGAGGCCACCACGATGCCGAGCCGGATGGCGGTTTCCATCTCTGTTCTCCGGGCGATGGGCAGCAGCATGATGATGCCGAGCAGGATCCAGATGCCGAGGGGAAGATGGACCAGCAGCGGGTGCAGGCGTCCGATCAGTTCTGTCATGGCATTGAATTTACGCCAGCGCGGCGGTTCCCCAAAATCCACCGACAGATATGTCAATTCCGGTTACAACTTGGATAAATTTATTAGTCTACTAAAATAGTAGGAAATGACTTACCTTTGTTCCGTAACCCAACCATCATACCTGTGCAGGATATACATCGATCCATCGAAGAGCAGCTCTCCACGCTGCGTTCCGCCGGAAATTACCGTCGGTTTCTGACGGTCCGGAAGGATGCCGGGCGTTTTCCGATATTCACCTGGGAGCGAGGCGGCGTGGAAGGCGAGGCCGTCAATTTCAGCAGTAATGATTATCTCGGCATGGGCTGCGACCGTTCGGTAGCCTCTGCTTTTTGTGGTGCGGTGTCCAGTCACGGTGCCGGCAGCGGAGGTACCCGGAATCTGTCGGGCACCACGGTCGCACACCAGAGTCTGGAGCGGGTGATCGCCCGCTGGCATGGGAAATCAGCCGCGTTGCTCTTCGGTAGTGCCTTTCAGGCCAATCAAACGACCTTGCAAACGCTTGGTCGTCGGATCGAAGGGCTGGTATTTCTGTCGGATGCCGAAAACCACGCCTCGATCATCGAAGGCATTCGTGGCTCAGGAGCCCGCAAACTGGTATTCCGGCACAACGACCTGGAGCATCTCTCCGAATTACTGCGCAGCCTTCCGCCGGAGACGCCCCGTATTATCGTGTTCGAATCTGTGTATAGCATGAGCGGCGATATCGCGCCGGTGGAGGGCATCCTGGCCCTGGCCCGTCGTCATGGCGCGATGACCTATGTGGACGAGGTGCACGGTGCGGGACTTTACGGCGATACGGGTGCCGGCATCCTCGAGCGTGAGGGACTGGCATCTAAAGTGGATATCATCAACGGGACCTTGGCGAAAGCCGTCGGGGTGATCGGCGGATATATCGCCGCATCTGCCGCGGTGGTTGATTTTGTCCGCTCCTTTGGACCGGGTTTCATCTTCACGACGTCCATGCCGCCGGCCGCCTGTGTGGCGGCGGAGCGCAGCATCCAGCTGATCGCCTGCGATGCGGATCGTCGGGCGAGGATGTTCCGTGGCGTGGCTCGTTTGCGCCTGCGGTTGCGCGAGGAAGGCATTCCCTACCTGGAAAATGACTCCCATATCACGCGACTGCTGGTGCCTGGGGCGGTCCGATGCAGGCGGATATCTGACCGCTTGCTGACGCATCACGGGATATACGTGCAGCCGCTCAATCATCCGACCGTGCCGACGGGATCGGAAGGCTTCCGGGTGATCGTAACCGCCCTGCATGAGGATGAACACATTGAAAGATTTGTACAAGCCATCAAAACGGAGTGGATTGAACAGCATACGCATCATATGCAGGCATAGCAGGCTGAGTCTGTATCAGGCGCGACTGGTGGCTGATCGGGTGCGTCGGGTTCACCCCGATGCGAAGATCGAACTGGTGCCGCGCAGCAGCAGAGGCGATCGGCTGACGAATGTGCCCCTGTCGGCCCTTGACGGGACGGATTTCTTCACCGAAGAGATCTTCGAAGCACTCCGTGCCGGGGAGGCCGATATCGCCGTGCATTCGTTGAAAGATATGAGTGCGCCACATTTTTTCAGTCACGCTGCCTTTGCGGTGGTCGATCGCGAGGATGTCCGCGACATCGCACTCTTTCATCCGTCCATCCATGATAAGTTGCGCCGCGGGGATCGGATCATCATCGGCACCTGTTCGCCGCGTCGGGAGCGGATGGCGACAGAGTTCCTCCGCCAGGCACTTCCTTCCGATGGTCGCCCGGTGGATATCGAAGTGCGTCCGATCCGGGGGAATGTGGAAGGCCGGTTGCAGCAGCTGCATGACGGGGTTTTTGACGGTACGATCCTGGCGACGGCCGGACTGATCCGGTTGTTGCGTTCTGATAACGGACTGATATCCGGACTGCTGGCGGACAAACCCCGGATGGTGCTGCCGCTGGTGGAGTGCATCCCGGCTCCCTGCCAGGGGGCGATCGTGGCCGAGGCGGATCCTGCCCGGTCGGAGATGCAGCGTTTGCTGGAGACCATCAACGATGGAGGATTATTCGCGGATGCCGTAGCCGAAAAGCGGATGGCCTGGGGATATGGAACCGGTTGTTTGCAGAAGTTTGGGGTGGTGACACTGCGCAATGCGCATGGTGTCTGTCAGTATGCCGCAGGTGAAGACCAGCACGGACAGGCGTTTTCGCATTGGTCGGGACTTCCGGAGGCGCCGGCTTCCGGTGATGTATGGTTTTCATCCACCGATCATATGAGATCATTTTTCAGGTATGGGTCGACAGAAGAATCGTTGCAGACGACGGCACCGGTGGTGTTCATCGCCAATTACAAGGCCCTGAACGAACCCGGTGTGCGGGGGATGCTCGACGGGCGCCGTATCTGGGTATCGGGTACGCGCACCTGGCTGGAGCTTTCCCGCATGGGCAGTTGGGTGGAGGGTAGTGCCGATGCGCTGGGCATCGCGCAGCTGCAGCCGCTCTGGTCTTCTCCGCTGATCGGCATCCGTCGGGAAGATGTGTGTATGCTCACACACGCGGAGGCCGCCGTTCGCCGACGTGCACGCGGAGAGCTGGCCGTGGCACCCTATCGACTCGAACCAGTGATGGATGCAGCGGTGGCTGCGGCCTTGACCGGTGCCACGCATATCTTCTGGAGCAGCTTCGCGCAGTTTGAGCATTACGGGCAATTTGTCAGGTCGGATGTCACCCATGCCTGTCCGGGCGGGGAGACTGCCGAGCGATTGCTGGAAGCCGGCATTCGACCGGTCATTTTTCCGACCCTAAAATCATTCATCGCGTGGAAACACATGCATCAAATATGACCCGTCGCCGATACCGGACGAGCCGCCACATGCGCGGGTTGTGTTCCGATGTTCGGCTGCACACGCAGGGATTCATCCAGCCACTGTTCGTTGACCAGTCATTGACATCGCCGAGGCCGGCTGCCGGACTAACGGGCGTCAGGATCGATACCTTGGAGAGTGTCCTCGAAACCGTAGCGCTCGACCTCGCAGCAGGGGTGGAGAAATTCCTGATCTTTCCGGTTCCATCGAAGTCTTCATCGGACGATTTTGATTTCAGTTTTGGGTCTTCTATTATCTCCGGATTGCGGTCGGCCTTTGGGGAATCAGTCTGGCTGGCAGCGGATCTCTGTTTGTGTTCATACACATTGCATGGTCATTGCGGGATCCTGAACGAAGACGGATCGAGATTGATGAATGCAGAAACGGTGAGGGTGCTGGCCGATTACGCATCCGTGCTGGCCCATGCGGGGGTGGATTGCATCGCTCCGAGTGACATGACGGACGGCAGGGTCGCGTCCATTCGCCGGCGATTGGATGCCGAAGGGTATGATCATGTATCCATCATGAGTTACGCCGCGAAGTTTGCTTCACAATTTTACGGGCCGTTCCGCGATGCCTGTCACTCTGCTCCGGCGGGGGCAGGATTGGGCGACCGACGGACCTATCAGATATCTCCGTTGCATGGCGGAGATGCGGTGGCTACGGCCCTTCGGGACCTGTCAGAGGGGGCGGATATCCTGATGGTGAAGCCGGCGGCCCTGTACACAGATATCATCGCTGCGATCCGGCGGGAAACCCGCGCCCCGATCGCGGCCTATCATGTCAGCGGAGAATATGCCGCGCTGGAGGGATTGGTCCGTGAGGGGCTGGCAGATCGCGCGGCTGCGCACCTGGAAGTGTGGACGGCATTGCAGCGCAGCGGAGCGGGCATCATCATTTCATATGCCGCGCGGCATGCAAAGGCATGGATCGAAAACCATATCCCATGAGCCAGGCGAACCTCGATAAGAACTCCGATCAGGAGCTAACGGTCACGAGTAACCGATTATATCCCGTTTTTCTGAAACTGGAACAGATGCGTGTGCTGCTGGTGGGTGGGGGCAATGTCGCGGAAGAGAAACTGCTGTCTTTGCTGGGTAATGCGCCGGATACGAAGGTGACGGTGGTGGCGCCGCTGGTGCGACCGGCGGTACTTGCCCTGCTGGAACGTCATCCCCAATGTCGGCTACTGGAGCGGGCCTTTGCGTTGTCCGATCTCGATGAAGCAGACCTGGTGGTGATGACCACGGATAATCCCGCGTTGCATCGGGAGATCCGGGAGGAAGCGCGCGCACGGCGGCTGCTGGTGAATGTGGCGGATACGCCGGATCTCTGTGATTTTTACCTGGGCAGCATTGTTAGGAAGGGAGACTTGAAGATTGCTATCTCGACAAACGGGAAATCTCCCACGGCGGCGAAGCGCCTCCGTGAGATGCTGA
>CAJBZC010000029.1 GCA_903959965.1 uncultured bacterium | reverse complement strand
GATCCCCTTTTCAGAGAGTTTCTGCAGGGCCATTTCCACCATGCTCACGGCGCCTTCCACGATCCGGGTACGAGCGGCCACGATGGCAGTGGCCTGCTGACGCTGGAGCATGGCACCGGCGATCTCGGAAGCATAGGCAAGGTGGCTGATCCGGGCTTCCAGGATACGTATTCCGCCCGGCTGGAGCCGTTCATTGAGTTCGGCTTCCAGGAGTTCGATCACTTTGTCGCCGCCATCCCGCAGGGTGATATGCGCTTCTTCATGTTCGATGTTATCGTAGGGATAGCTGGTGGCCAGATGCCGGACCGCCGCTTCACTCTGATTCTTCAGATACTCTTCGACGCCGGTGACATCGAAGGTTGCCTTGTAGGTGTCGTGGATCCTCCATACGATCACCGCGGCGATATCTATCGGATTGCCCAGCTTATCGTTTACCTTGAGCTTGTTGCTTTCCATGCTTTGTGCCCGCAGGGACACCTTTGCCCTGGCAAAGAGCGGGTTGATGAAGAACAGGCCGTTATCCCTGGCCGTACCAATATATTTTCCGAAGAAGGTAAGGACCACTGCATTGTTCGGCGCAATGATCATCAGCCCCTTCAACAGGATCAGGGCAGCGGCCAGCAGCAGGATGCTGCCGAAGACCATCCAGCCATTGTCTTTGGCTTCCACCGCCAGCCAGCATCCCAGCGCGAGGGTGATAAATGAGAGGGCCAGGGCCGTAAAGCCGGACATGGGTTTGATGATCTTTTCCATAATAATATCATTTTGATATCATAAATATATGAACTCTTCCGGATATTCAACTTTTCCCGGATTTTTTCTCGGCCCGGGGCGGAGTCCTCTTCTTCATGCAACGTTCAATTCCTTTTACTTGTCACCTTGTTGACGAACGACATGCAATCCCAACAGGAACTGGTGCGTGACTGTCTGCGCGGGGATCCCCGGGCGCAGCGGGCGCTGTATGACAACTACGCGAACGCACACATCATTTCCTGCGTCTGCAGGTCGGACTGAAAGATTTGTGGAATGCCCCTTCTGCCGATGGTTCCAGGACTACCTTACTGCAATGGGGCATCCGAAAAACACTCCGCTGAGGGGTTAAAATTCTTTTAACTAAAAAAATAGTTGTTAAACTAATTTTTTAGTTTATGTTTGTTCGAGAAACGGACGGACATGCAACCCCACAAGACATTGACCAAGGCGGAGGAACAGATCATGCAGGCGATCTGGTCGCTCGAACAGGCCTTTCTGCGAGACATCATGGACATTTTACCGGAGCCCAAACCGCATCAGAACACGGTGGCCACCATCCTCAAGATCCTGGTCGACAAGGATTTCGTGGGGATCAAGGTGTTCGGGCGGATGCACCAGTATCATCCATTGATCTCGAAGGATACCTATTCTCAATCAACCATGAACCAGCTGGTGAAGGGATACTTCGAAGGTTCCTTCAGCAATGCGGTATCCTTCATGGTGAAGGAGAATAACCTGAGCATTGACGACCTGGAAGTATTGCTTGCCCAACTCAAAAAGAAAGGGTCATGATCGCTGCTGCCTACTATCTGTTGCAGGTCGTCCTCTGTTCGGGCATCCTGTATGGCTATTACCTGCTCGCGCTTCGGAACAAGGTGTTCCATCACTGGAACCGGTACTATCTGCTGGCGACGGTGGGTTTGTCGCTCCTGCTTCCCTGGATCCGGATCCCGGTGCAGCAGGAACCGGAGGCACCCGTCACACCGGCGGTGCGCATGCTGGACGTCGTGGCCACGGGAGATGTTTATGTTGAGGAGCTCGGCAGGTCGGAAACCCTGCAGTTTTCGGCCGG
>CAJBZC010000028.1 GCA_903959965.1 uncultured bacterium | reverse complement strand
GGACTTACGCCTATTCGTCCGGCCTGTATTTTTCCATGAATTCGCCGGGGGAGCATCCCACTTCGGCTTTGAACATCTTGTAAAAGCCCGAGCGGGTTGAAAATCCGCTGGCGAGACCAATTTGCTCCAGCGTGGTATTGTTCAGGTCGGCTGCGACCAGCAGTTTCTTGGCATGGGCGATCCTGTAGTCGATCCGCAGGGCGACAAAACGGGTCTGGAGGACGTTCTTCAGGCAATAATGTATATGGTGTTTGGGTACGTCGAGTGCACGTGCCAGGTCTTCCAGCGAAAATTCCTCCAGAAGGTAAGGTTGTTCTTTCTCCATCAGTGCGTGGATCCTGGCACCCAGTTCCACGAAGGGATCCGCCTGCGCGTCGTTATCATCCGTATCCTGTTCGGTACTTGATGCGGTGTTGTCCGATGATGTCGGTTTTTTGACCGCTTCCCTGTCTGGCAGCACTTCATGCTTTTCGGTCCTGGAAGCGATGGGGCGATACTTCGGAATACCATATAGGATCTCCGGCCATAATAAGATCAGGAAGGGCAGAAAGGTCAGTCCCCCACCCATGACATACACCATTTGAAATTCGAAGATCATTCGCCGACCCATGTTAGGGTTCTGGTAGTACAGTCCCACGATCAACAGGTAGTATGCTGCGATCAGGAATACGAACAAGGTGATCATCCAGAGAAAGGGGTACACGAAATTTGATTGTTGACTGGGACGATTCTTTCGAGGTTTCAGGGGGCGGGAGTATTTGACCAGCATGATCATACAGACCACTGCGTAAGCGATCTGAAGGATGGCTCGGAAGGTCAGGTTCACGGGTTGCGGGAGCAGCCAGTTCACCCGTATATCTTTATAATCTTCCAGTTTACTGATCATCAGTTCCGCCACCTGCAATTTGTAGTCGAAGGAGGTGAACAGGTAGGGAATGATGCCGATCAGATTGATCCAGAAGGGGATCGTGTGGAGCAGGTCCTTCCGTTTCCATTCAAATCGATCGGTCAGCACCCCCCGCACATAAAAATACAGGCAGGGGCCGATCAGGGTCCACAGCGGTGTCAGGTTATTGGAGATGATGGCGAGCCAGAAGGGGTCTTTCGCATGCATCACCAGGGCATGGCGGATGTTTGATGTGGCGATCAGGAAGAGCAGGAGGGACAGGAAAATGGCGTTCCGGTTGACCTTCCAGTTGTACAGGAGGATGACGACCGGCAGGAATATATTAAGGACAGAGATGTTCAGGGTCATGTCAAGTGCAAAGGAGGAATTAAGAAGAGGCCTGCAGTCCTTCTCACCTGAACAGACGGCCTATTTGTATAAAAGTAATAAGATCGCATCTATTTTTCAAACAGTTACGGCTAAAAAGGAGGATTTCTGTGTCGCGGGGCGGCGGCTTTACCGCCAGGGCGGGAAGAAAACACCACAGGTTTCCACAAACTATTTTGTCCACTTTTCCATGAAAGTGGACGTCCACTTTTCGATTATTGAAAAAGTGAACAAACTCGCAGGCTATATTAGCGGAATGATCTCGTGCGCGCGTGTATCTGTACATGCATTTTGTTGAAAATCAATTCATTGTATTGAATATATAGATCGCACCAGCTAGGGGGTGCTCTTATCCCATTTCATGAAAAAAAACTTCGAATCCGTCATGACTGCTCATGTTTCTCCATCCAACCGGTTATCTATGAAGTCTTTTTACATCTCGATCTGCACGTTTTTTTTGATGTTCCTGCTCACCGGCAGTCTGGCGGGGTATGCGCAGGCCGTAACCCTTACGGCCACATCCGGAACGGCCAGCGGCTCATTCACTACTCTGAAGGGGGCATTTGATGC
>CAJBZC010000027.1 GCA_903959965.1 uncultured bacterium | reverse complement strand
GAGGTGTAACCGTCTGCAATGTGCCAGCCTATGGCACCTACTCCGTGGCCCAACATGCCCTCGCCATGCTACTTGATCATAGCAACCGTGTTTCGCTGCATGCGGCATCCGTTGAACGTGGCGAATGGTCGAGTAACGCGGATTGGTGTTATACGTTATCTCCGATCCGTGAATGGCATGGCAAGACCTTGGGCATCCTTGGCATGGGCCGGATCGGTTCCTGCCTGGCCGGCATGGCGGAAGCACTTGGGATGCGGGTGATCTATCACCACACCCGTGATCTGGAAATGCCCGGCAGATCCTTGGTTGATCTGCACACACTGGCGGCGGAATCAGATGTGATTAGTCTGCACTGCCCGCTTACAGTGAAAACACAACACATAGTGAATGATTCTTTCCTCGGATCGATGAAGCGGGAAAGCATCATCATAAACACATCCCGCGGACCGTTGATCGACCATTACTCGTTGGCTGAGGCCCTGAAGTCTGGAAAAATCGCAGCAGCACTGCTGGATGTACTTGACACCGAGCCACCACCGGTGGATCATCCGCTTATCGGATGCCCGAATGCCATCATCACGCCGCATATCGCCTGGATCAGTCGGGAGGCGAGAATCCGCATCGTCTCTACCCTGCAGGATATCCTGAAAGGCTGGACAGATGGGCATCCGCGCCATGTCGTAAACTGACCCGAATGAGGATTCGTTGGTGATCGGAGATCTTCGAGCCTATTGAATTCATGGCCGGGAAGCAGTATTTTTCCACCGTTGGATCTCGTGTTTTGTCTGTAAGTGGAATCGTCGCGTGTATGTCTGAACCTTTATTCCGCCATCTGGCTGTTGCTCCTTCATTACCGTCCGGGAAGCGAAAGGCCGTCATCATGCAGCCTTACTTTCTTCCCTATCTCGGTTATTTTCAATTATTTTCCGCTGCGGATGTGATCGTGATCTATGATGATGTACAATACACAAAACAAACCTGGATCAACCGGAATAGATTTTTCCTGAATGGCAGTATTAAATATATTTCCATCAATATTCAGAAAGATGCCCGCCATAAAAAAATAAATGAAAGAAATATTGCTTATAAATATTTCAACGATTAAGTCCAACACCACCTTCAGCAGATTAAAACCAACTATGCTAACGCCAAATTTTATCATGAGGTCATGCCTGCAATGACAAACATTCTTAAGTATTCAGATCGACAACTATCAAAATTCCTCCTCCATTCAATCAGAGAAATTATGCAAATGCTTGCATTAAAAAGCAAATTGATGGTGTCTTCTTCTCTGGATATTCACCCTGATTTAAATTATGCCCATTACCTCATCAAAAAAGAGGTGATGAAAGGCCCTGGCTACGGGAACCTCATCTTTGGAAATATTTCGAGCTTGCAGGCTGATCCGTCATCCATCGAAGCGGCCTCATTTGCAAAGATACGAATAACGGCGGCTCCTGTCTGATCATGCGTAAACTCGTACCATATAAGGGCATGTAAAAAGCAGATTTCGACCGAATAATTTGGTCTGAAGGGATGAGGTTATCAGGCGGCATCACATAACCATGTAAGGGCCAACCTCATTGCATCGATCAATCCTCTGCCATATCTTGTGGGTGATATCAGGGCTGAATGGCTTTGATTCTTTGGACCAAAAATCGAGACAGTACCCATGCACACCTTTCTCTACATACTTGTCTGGAGATCGGGGGAAGACTATGCAGACATCACCTTCCTGTCCATGTCTTTCCTGAAGAAAGTTCATCCGGAAGCGCAGATCCTGCTCCTCACCGATCCGGAAACAGCGAAGGCATTGCATGATGCCTCACATCTTCTGTTGTCCCTGGTGGAGAGCGTGATCGAGTCGGAAGCTCCCCATCGAAGTTCCTCCATGAAGAGTTGGTTCCTGAAATCCAGGATGCGCAGGCTGGTGGG
>CAJBZC010000026.1 GCA_903959965.1 uncultured bacterium | reverse complement strand
GCCATCTGGAAAAACTCGTCGCAGCTGGCCCGGAATTCATCAATGCACAAACCGGGAAGGATTATTTCAGCATCGATCAAAATATGGCCCTGGTGGAAGTGGCAAATAACATCACTGCAGAAACCGGCGTGAAGGTCATACATGAAACGCATCGCGGAAAGTTTCTGTTCTGTCTCCCGAAAATGACCGAAGCACTGTCTTGGATGCCTGATCTTTCCATCACACTGGATGCTTCGCATTGGTGCAACGTCCATGAATCCCTGCTGGAAGACCAGCCGGAGGCTATGTCCGGTGCCATTTGCGCAGCCCGTCACATACATGCCCGGGTGGGGCATCCGGAAGGTCCGCAGGTCAATGATCCGCGCGCGCCCGAATGGAGCGACGCACTCTCTGCACATCTGTCGTGGTGGGACCAGGTGGTGGCCCTTCATCATCAATCCGGAACAGCACTGACCGTCACGCCCGAATTCGGTCCTGCTCCTTATATGCCGGAGATGCCCTATACGCGTGCGCCGCTGGCATCGCAGTGGGATGTCAATGTGCATATGATGCGTTTGCTGAGAGACAGATATCAACATTGATCTATTCATATTTTTTGCTATGTCATCGCCCCGTGTTCTCTTTCTCATATTTATATTTCAATGTTCTGTGATCCGGGCTCAGCAGCCTGCCATCATTCCCTTTCCCGCAGAGTTGACACTCGAATCCGGTCGGTTCGAATTCAATGAAGCTACTGTGCTCTGCATCGATTCGTCGATGAAGGCTATATCGGATTCGAACCGGATCTTTTGGGAGGCACTACGAAAAAATACGGGTTTGCGTCTCCGTGAGCATTGTGCTGCGGGGGGAAAGAATAGTATCCGGGTCATTCGGTCGGCTGTTCCCTCCGGAGGGTATCAGCTGGTTGTTTCGTCGGGGTCAATAAACATCTCTGTTTCGGATGCATCCGGTTTGCATGCCGCAGGGCAGACCTTGCTGCAACTTCTGCCAGAAAAGACCGGCGCTCCGGTGATAACTGCTCTCACGGTTAGGGATGCACCGGCATTCCCATACCGGGGCTTCATGCTTGATGTCGCTCGCCATTACCTTCCAACCGATTTCATCCGTAGTATGATCGATCGAATGGCGGTGCTGAAGATGAACCGGCTGCATCTGCATCTCACCGATGACCAGGGCTGGAGGATGGAAATAAAAAAGTATCCCCGGCTCACTTCGGTTGGTGGATGGCGCAACGGTACGTTGGTCGGACGATATCCCGGCAAGGGCAGCGACAATTCGCCACATGGCGGATCATATTCTCAGCAAGAGCTTCGGGAACTTGTAGCGTATGCCCGCGAAAGGTTCATCGAGATCATCCCGGAGATCGATCTGCCCGGTCACAGCAGTGCCGCCATCGCCGCCTATCCGGCCCTCAGCTGCCTCCCGGATTCATCAACGGAAGTCATTCCTTCGATGATGGCAGATAAAACCCTGGCTGAAATGAAACAGGGGCGGACGAAGATCGTGCAGGAGACCTGGGGCGTTTTTAATGATGTATTGTGTCCGACGGAGTTTACATTTTCTTTCATCAATGATGTACTGAAGGAAGTCATGGATGTTTTCCCGTCGAGTTATATTCATATCGGCGGGGATGAATGCCCTAAGGAATACTGGAAGCGATCTGATTTTTGTCATCAACTGATTCGCGACAAAGGTCTGAAAGATGAACACGGACTCCAGAGTTATTTCATCCGTCGGCTTGAGCGCATGGTAGAAGCGCGTGGCCGTCGAATCATCGGCTGGGATGAGATCCTGGAAGGGGGATTGGCACCGAATGCCACGGTGATGAGCTGGCGGGGCATCTCCGGCGGAATCGAATCTGCCCGCATGGGGCATGACGTGATCATGTCTCCTGTCGATAACTGTTATCTTAATCTTTATCAGTCTGAGGATCCATCGGATTCCATTGCCTGGGGTGGTATGACCTCACTGAAAAAAGTATACGGATACGAGCCTGTTCCTGCAGTGCTGAATGCCACAGAGCGTCCTTTCATCAAAGGGGTTCAGGCCAATCTGTGGACGGAGTACATTGGTTCACCCGCACTGGCAGAATTCATGCTCTTTCCCCGTTTACTGGCCATCGCTGAACTGGGATGGAGAAAAGATAAGACAGGGTTCGATCATTTTACGGATCGTGTCGCACGCTGGTTCCCGCTTATGAAGGCTCAGGGGATCAATCATTCCAGTCATCTGTACGAATTGGAGATGTCAAGTCAGTACCAGTCTGAGGATAACAACATAGTTGTATCCATCCGCGGTACATTCCCCGGTGCGCAGTTATCCTATCGCATGGATGATGGTCCTGTCATTCCATTTCGGTTACCCTTCACCGTGAGTAAGAGTTCCCACATCACCGCTCTGGCATCCGTGGATGGTCTGATCACCGATCAAAAGACAACGTCATTCCGGTTCAGTAAATCCGCAGGACGAAAGATACTGATGAAAACACCTCCCAGTCCTCCGTATGACCTGAGCAAAGGAATAGCCTCTCTCAACGGCATGCTGGGCAGTGATCAGCGATTCACGGATCCTGAATGGTCCGGTTGGAACGGTACTGATATGGATGCCGTCATTGATTTCGGACGAAACGAAGATATATCCACCGTTAGGATCAGATTTTTTCATGGCCCTAACAGCTGGGTGTATCTGCCTGCGTCTCTCGAACTCCAGGGGTCTGTGGACGGCGAAAAGTTTTCCCGCATTCATGCCGAATCTGTTCCTTCCGGCCGCGACATAGGTGTTTACGAGCAAACGCTGGGCTTCCCCGGAACCAACGTTCGTTTTCTCCGGATCATCGCGAAAAACCACGGCCTGATTCCGTCGGGTGCCAATGGCGCAGGCCAGCCTGCCTGGCTGTTCGTCGATGAAGTTTCGGTGGACTGAAACTCTCCAAGATCCGTCAACTCTCCAATAGTTCAGCTCTCTCCGAGAGTCGGGAACTCTTGGAGAGTTACGAACTCTCCAAGAGTTGGGGACTCTCCAAGAGTTTATTGCTCACCAGCTGCCCGCAGTCGTACCCGAGTCACCCCCTCATTCGTGATCTTCACCGGTAATATGCGGCCTTGTTCATCAAATAGCAGCTCGTCCATGCAAGTTTGCCGGGCATTTCCATCCGTCTCTCCCAAGGGACGACGGTGATATACGATATAGTGCTTGTCCGTTTCCGGCAGATGCAGCACAGAATGATGTCCGGCACCTGTTGCGATCCTGGCATCCTGTTGCAAGATCTTTCCAATACGCTGGAATGGGCCCATTGGGCTGTCGGCTATTGCATAAGCCACGCTGTAATCAGGCCCGGTCCATCCACCTTCCGACCACATAAAGTAATATTTGTCACCCCGTTTGAACATGAATGGCCCTTCCACATAACCTTCTGGCGTGATCTCCTTGTAAAATTTTCCATCTGGGAATGGCTGCAGTCCGGTAAAGTCATCTTTCAGTTTGACCATATTGCAATGTCTCCATCCGCCGTAAATCATATACCACTGACCATTGTCTTCGAAGACAAACTGATCTATAGGCTGAGCACCATTATGGAACCGATCGATCAGCGGTTTGCCCAACAGGTCTTGAAAAGGACCATTAGGGTTACCTGATACAGCGACGCCTATCCCGCCCGTCTCCCCATCTTTCTGAATATCATTGGCGGAAAAGAACAGGAAGTATTTTTCATCCTTTTTTACGATCGCAGGTGCCCACATCGCCCGTTTCGCCCATCTTACGGAGGTCGTGTCAATGATTCTCTGATGTTTCCGCCATTTCAACAAATCCGTCGATGAAAACGCATCGAGGAATACCTGTTGCTCATATTTCGCAGAAAAAGTCGGATAGATCCAAACAGTGTTTCCAAACCTCGCGACTTCTGGATCTGCGTAGCAGCCTGGAAAGAGAGGATTACCACTTTTCTGCTGCGTGATTCCTTTCGGGCCGATCAACACTAATGAAGCGGCCATCACCGTGATATGTATTAAGCGCATATG
>CAJBZC010000025.1 GCA_903959965.1 uncultured bacterium | reverse complement strand
CAATGTATGATCGCCCCGGGGGGCGAGATCGGACCTGTTTGTTGCAGTCGCTCGACGATGGTCATTGGAAGATGCGAGCGTTCGGAAGTCATCATCAACCCCGAGATGGAAGGGATCGTCCGGCGATATGCCGAAGCCATGTCGGACATCGGCTGGAGAGGGCCCTTCAACATCCAGGGAAGGATGAGTGACCGGGGATTTGTGGCCGTGGAGATGAATGGGCGTTTTTCGGGATCCACATCCGCACGCGGCTGGATGGGACATGATGAAATCCGAGAACTCTACCTCGCCTTTCGCGGCATTGATATTGGTCCCAATCCGGATCGACCTACGGGACATGAAGGACTGGTGCTTCGTGTGCTATCCGATCGGCATATCAGATACATGGATATCGCAACCTTAAACCAAAGTGGTTACTGGCAGGCAGTATCCGGCGACCTGTCTTCAAAAAGCTGAATGATCATGAAGATACTGGTAACCGGAGCCTCAGGATATATCTGCAGCCACTTGTTTCATGCCTTGCGATCGATGCCTGACATTGAAGCGGAGGCAATGACGTGCCGACTTCATGAGTTATCTCCCGGCAGTGTGGAGGCGGATCTGGTCGTCCACTGTGCCGGGGCTTTAAGAAGCAGGCCCGGTGAACTTTTTCAGGCCAATGCAACGGGGATGGATCATCTGTTGAAAGCGATGCCACAAGGCACCCCACTCATCCATCTTTCCTCCAGAAGCGTGTACGGGATCAATCGCTTAGGATTTGTGACGGAGATGGATCCGCCCTTGCCCGACGATGATTATGGTTTGAGCAAATGGCAGGCGGAAAACAAACTTTTAGAAGATGGACGTCCTTTTGTGATCCTTCGTCTGACAGGCGTTATAGGGGCCGGGGCGAGATCGCTGGGGTATTGCTTTCCGGACAAGGCATTAGAGACTTTCTACAGGGATGGTGAAGTTGATCTGGTGCGGGAGGATGCGTTTCATCAATATATTTATATCGATGATGTGGCGAAAGTTGTGCAACGGTTTGTGTATGACAGCAGTGGCTGGAACAATATTTATCATGTGGCGGGAGAAGTACGATCATTACAAACGCTCATCCGTTTGATGCAGTCTATAACCGGGAAAGGATCCATCCGATTGATTGATCGAATGGCATCCCCTGAGCTTGAATTGTCGAATGAACAATTGGATGCGCTTATGGGCGGTCCTGGATGGAGGACCCAGGACAGTGAGATGATTCGACGCGGGTTGTTGTACCTCGAGGGTAAGTACAATCCTTGCGGCATCGCGGCTTCGCGGTGAAGGCTTTACCGCTAGGTCGCGAAGGAATACAAGATTCCTCGGAGGCCTCGGAATGACACCCGATAGGGTATTTATATGAAATGATGTGAAACAAATACAATGGTATTATCTGTTTTTGAAGAATAGTACAAAAACTGTTTCTTTCCAGCATACGACTCCCCAGGCTGTCATCCCGAGGCCTCCGAGGGACCTTGTATTGGGCTGTTTCTTTCCTGAGATAAAGGACAAATTTTGCAAATTTTCAAAGACGAATACAAGGTCCCTCGGAGGCCTCGGGATGACAGCTGATGGGGAATGCCTTTTGGAAATAAAAATAGTGCTGACATTATCGGGGTCGTTGTTTTTTAAAGCAAACATAGGATGACACCGAGATGAGTATGTTTTGATTCAAAAACAAACATAGGATGACAAAAAATTTGAAGCTACCAACTCTCCGAGAGTGGGGTGACTCTCCAAGAGTGGGCAACTCTCCAAGCGTTCGGAGTACATCGAAAAATCACTCACAACCGATCGGAGCACCCGGAGGCGCCGGCAGATGGATGGTCGGGCGAGCTTTTTCCGGAGATTTCATGCGGGTAAGTGCGAGGTCCAGGTGGGCGGCATAGGCGTCTTCCAGTCCGGGACGCTTGCGTGCAGACTCAATAAATGTTTTGAGACGGGAAAGCTCCAAACCGAGGGCCGCCCGGGCGGCGAAGGTGGATTGCTCATCGATGGAGGCAGCGAGCAGATAGGTTAGCACGATCTGCTCCGTCTGGCGCTGGATCAGACCGTCTTCGCCGGTCTGCCTGGCCGCGCGCCAGGTGGCGGAGAGGATGCGGTCGATCATGGCCGGGATGTCAAGTCCGCCTAAGGTCTCCTGCTGCACCATCCGGCTCAGGCGTTCCGGATGAAAGAGGAAAGAGAGGGGCAGATCCGCGGCAGTTTCTGCAGGAGCAAGGGCATCGAACAGCAATCCGGTGCGTTTTTTAAAGAGTTCCTTCGTGTATTCGATCCCTGCTGGTCGGGGCGGGATCAGTCCCGCCAGGCCCTTCGGCAGTTTCAGGAAAGAGGGATGAATACACTCCAGGATGGCATCCAGCGCTGCCAGCTGCTTCGCTTTTTCTACGACACGCGGGGCTGACTGGCCATCGCCTTTGAGGGTGTATGCATAATCCACTCCGCCGATCAGTTTGGTAACGGCCTCAATCTGGTATCGATGGTAGAGATAGGCAGGCACCAGCAGGTCTTCCAGCTCAGCCATCGGCCGGCCGGCTGCCAGGTTGCGCTCGCCAAATCGGTTGAGCGCGATGGATCTGACCCTCATAGTCTCACGAAGTCCCGCAACTGCATCCGAACCCTTGTCCCACAAATGGGCCTTCGGATGTGCACCGCCCGGCGCGCGTGCATCCCGGTCGCTGATGAACAGATATCCCGCCCGAATACCTTTCTGCAAAACGGCATCCAGCGCGCGAGACTCATCCACCCCTGCCGGGAAATCCTGGTATCCCCACTCGATGGCCAGCTTGTCCCACGCACCGATCCCCTTGGCGTAGGCCTCCGAGAGATCCAAACCGCCCTTCCCATCAACCTTTACGACCGGATGCGGATAATCCATCACGCTGGCGCGGTCGTTCACACTGGAGGCGTAGTTATGCATTAGCCCGAGCGTGTGCCCGACCTCATGGGCAGACAATTGCTCCAGCCGATCGAGCGACATCTTCAACAACGGATCATTGTCTCCTGTTTTTCCTTCCGGCCATCCGAGCAGGGCCTGGGCGATGAGGTAGTCCTGCCTGACCCGAAGCGATCCCAGGGATACCTGTCCCTTGATGATCTCTCCGGTACGGGGATCAACCACGGATGCTCCGTAACTCCAGCCACGCGTCGACCGATGCACCCAGTTGATGACATTGTACCGGATATCCATCGGATCGGCACTGTCTGGCAAAAGCTTCACCTGGAAGGCATTTCGATATCCGGCGGCGGCAAAGGCCTGGTCCCACCATGCCGCACCCTTCAGCAACGCGGTCCGGATCGGCTCAGGTGTACCATTGTCGAGATAATATATGATTGGCTTAACGGGGTCGCTGATCGCCGCCGATGGCTCCCTCTTCTCCAGTCGATGACGGATGGCCAATTGCTTACCGATGGGAGATGCTACCGGTGATGCATAGTCGAAAAAGGAAGTGGGGATGAAGCCGCTGCGCGGATCAAAGGTGCGCGGTCGAAAACCTGTATCAGGCAACTGTACGAAAGAATGATGCATGCGCAGGGTGATGGCCTCGGGAGATGGTACAACATTGCGCAGCATTTCTCCCGTGACGCCGTCTGCATTCACCAGCGTAATCGACGCCTCCATTTCCGTGTTCAAAGGAAAATTCCGGGTGCCCTCATTTTCGAGTACCGAACGATTCCGGTCCAACGAATAACTCCCCTGCTGCATTCTTCGGATCCGGTTGGCTGCCTGCATGGCATCCCGGGTCAGGAATTCGGTCAGATCGATCAGGACCTTGCCATCAGTCTCCGCTTCCACCTGAAATCCCCACAAGACCGACCTCGCGAAAGAATTCCGCACAGCCCGTCGTTCCAGGGGATCCTCACTCTCTGCCCGAAATCCGTAATTGGGCTCCACCATGAGCACCTTACGGCCGCTGCGTTGAAAGGAGACGACGCGTCCGCCACCGAGCAGCCCGCGATCCAGACCGATATCATTGGAGCCCAGGCCACCGGGCATGGAGATTACATAGAGGAACTCTGCATCGAAACGATCAATTTGTAACCACAATTTTCCGGCACCAGCCTCCCGGTACAAGGGATACAATCCGTCCAGCCGCTGCATACCCGCTGTTTTTTCAGCAATGCCCGGCAATTTCTGAGCCTTGAGCAATGAGGGCATGAGCAAGATCAACAACAACCATCTATTCATAATTTGAATTTTATGTATAAGCCGATACCCGAAATCAAGTAAATGAATGACGCATCGAAGTATCGGACTGGGAAGTTCCTGAAAAAAGAGGAAATTTATTGCTGAAATGGTTATAAATCAGGGGTGAACGGAAAGCTGCTTTGTAAATAATGCAATAATTTTGTTTAACGGCATTACACAAGGTTTCTGCCTGCCATACGATTGCCAACCGCTTGGTCGTATTAGAGCAAGACTTCAGTCAGACATAAACAATTCCAACTCACCCCCCGGCAGAGATCGTGTAGGTTAATTCCACCGATCGTTTCTGCCATTTTTATAGCCGTATCGGTACCCACCTATAAAAAACACCATACCAAAACTCATGTGCGGCATTACCGGATTATGGAATCTTGACCATCGAAAAATTCATCCAGGTCTGTTCGCGGCCATGACGAATACACTTCGTCACAGGGGGCCGGACGATGAGGGGTATGTTTTTTTCGATACAGAAAACGGACAGTACAAGTATCTTCATGGGAATGAGACCACTCCGGAAGCCAGGTTGGGCACGGAACATGTCTCCGGTTCCCGGGAGGCGGATCTGGCATTCGGATTCAGGAGGCTTTCCATTGTGGACTTATCATCGCACGGACATCAGCCTATGTCGGACGCTTCCGGCAGGTTCCACATTGTGTTCAATGGAGAGATTTACAACTACAAGGCGCTTCGGAAAGAACTCGAAATCTCTGGGTTCAAATTCGTCTCCAACACAGACACAGAAGTGATCCTGTATGCATACCGGCTCTGGGGCGAGGATTGCCTGTATCGATTCAATGGCATGTGGGCCTTTGCCATCTATGATAAGGAAGCCGGTTCCGTATTCATCGCGCGGGATAGGTTTGGAGTGAAACCCTTGTACTTTGTGCACAATCCCGGCAAACAATTCATGTTTGCCTCCGAGATCAAGGCCTTGATGAAAGCCGGACATGATTTCAGGCCAGATCATGATACGTTATTTGACTTCTTCTACCGCGAAAGCACTGATCACAGAGACAGCACTTTTTTTGAAGGCATCCGGCAATTGGAACCCGGTATGAAACTACGGGTAACCCGGGATGGATCCTTTAAATGTTCAAAATGGTATCATCTGCCAACCCGTCGGCAGGAAACTGACTTTGGAACCGCCTGTGTGCAATTCAGGCAATTGCTCGAAGATGCCATCGACCTCAGACAGCAATGCGACGTCCCCTTCGGATATGCACTCAGCGGGGGGATAGATTCCTCATCGATCGTCTGTATGGCAGCCAATCGGCGTAACATCAGCTCAGACATCACTTTTTCACTCGTATTCCCAGGAAAACCAGAGGATGAATCCGGCTATATCCGGGAAGTGATCCGGCGAACAGGTTTCCAATCCCTCACCATTTCCGCCACACCAGAAGACCTGGAGCGTGATCTTGACCGATTTGTTCTGCACCAGGAGGAACCATTTGGGTTTCTGTCGTATTACGGAGAATACCGACTGCGGGAACTCATCCGTCAGTCCGGCATTACGGTTACACTTGAAGGACAGGGGGCCGACGAGATCATCACGGGCTATAAAAGCCTGCTGCCCTTCTACTTCGAATCCCTGGTGAGGGACGGGAGGTTCCTCCAGCTTCGTCGTGAAACAGAACTTTTTTCCCATCTTGGGCCGTTTTCGGCCAGACTGGCGACAACCGGTACCTGGAAAAAAATGTTCAACAGATCCGTTGCGATCGACCGGAACAAGGTCCCGTTCATCCGGGGAGAAATGCTGACCAAAGGCAAAGATGTCTGGCATTTTACATCTCCCCTGGGGATCGAAGAAAGGATGATCGAGATGCTCACGAAAACCTCCATTCCGGAACAACTCAATCGGGCCGATAAAAGCAGTATGGCCTTCTCGACTGAATCAAGGTTTCCCTTTCTCGACTACAGATTGGTAGAACTGGCACAATCGATGCCCTATGATTTCAAGATCCACAACGGGGTGACCAAACGTATTCTTCGTGAATGCCTGCGGGAATGGCTGCCGGATGCGATCTACCACCGGAAAGACAAGGTCGGGTTCGCAGTGCCGGTCAGACACTGGATCAATGAATCATTGCATAGAAAGATAATGGAACAGATGGCTGATGCACGTTTGCCCTTTGTCGATACGGATGCTTTTCTGCAGACCTACGCCACGCGCGAGAAAATCGACTGGAATTTCTGGAAAATAGGCTCCATAGGCCTGTGGTACCAGGCCTTCAAATCCGGCCACGCCTACAGTGAGTAACGACCTTGATGGCTAATCTCAAAAGTTTTGAGGGATTCGTTCCAGGTTCCAGTCCGTGGCGGGTCTGAAATAACCGTGGGTCCAGCTTTGATTATATCCTTCCCGATCCCCGTACGATATACTCAATACCTCGAAACTCAGGATGTTCTCGAGGTAGGCAAGTGTGGTGCCGTCTGCTTTGTGCGCACCGAGGGTCAGAAAATAGATGCCGGGCTGCAGTCTGTTTTCTATCTCTGCCTTCATGGCATAGACCCCGGGGTCGATTGCATGGTATCCATAGTTCGACCAGTTGCTTTGGGACAAGGTGATCTCGACGCCTTCCCTGGAATGTATCTTGATGTCGAAGAAGAAGTTCTTCAGTGGCACCCGGCATTCGAAGGTGAAGTGTATGGACACCGGGGCATCAAACGGGATGGCATTCACCTGATCGGTGTGAATACTTTTGACGGCCAGGGATCTGAAATACCCTTCACCGGTGGCCAGCAGATGCATGTCGTTGGTGATGGCATCGTACTGGGAACTCCGAATGGCCGAATGCAGGTATTTATTGATGACATGATCGATGGGTCCGTTCTCGACGATCCGGCCACGATCCAGGAGTAATCCGGTTCGGCACAATGATTTCACCGAAGCCATGTTGTGGCTCACGAAGATGACGGTACGGCCCTGCTGACTGGACACATTTTTCATCTTGCCGAGGCACTTATTCTGGAAATCAGCATCACCGACCGCGAGTACTTCATCAACGATCAGAATTTCGCTTTCGAGATGTGCGGCCACGGCGAAGGCGAGTCGCACATACATCCCGCTGCTGTAGCGTTTGACGGGTGTATCGATGTATCGTTCCACTTCGCTGTAATCCACGATTTCATCAAATCGACGCCGGATCTCGCGTTTGCGCATCCCCAGTATGGCGCCATTGAGGTAGATGTTCTCCCGTCCGGTGAGTTCGGGATGAAAGCCGGTGCCCACTTCCAGCAGGGAGGCGATGCGTCCGCGGATGCGGATCTCACCGGTGGTGGGATGGGTGACGCGGGACAGGAGTTTTAGCAGGGTGCTCTTTCCGGAGCCATTTTTGCCAATGATGGCAACTGCTTCTCCTTCCCCGATGGAAAAATTGATATCCTGCAGGCTGTAGACTACATCTCCTGTACCCTTGACTGCCCTGTCGTTGATTTGTCCTACTTTGAGGAAAGGATCCGGCTTGCCCATCATGCGGGCGACCATCCGGTGCAGGTCTCGGCTCAGGGTACCCGTACCGATCTCTCCCAGACGATAGAGCTTTGACAGCTGACTGACTTCGATGACGTTTTCCACCATGGTCCCGGTTGAAGAGATGCCTTGTGCTCAGGAACCCCGATCGGCAAGCGTCGGGACTGCGCAAAAATAAAGAAAAAGATAACCCGTAAAGGCTTCGGTTCAT